>CALWJG010000023.1 GCA_944380945.1 uncultured Agathobaculum sp.
GCCGAGACCGGCTGCACCTGCATCTCTGCGCCGGCAGCCGCTGTGATCCGCTCCTGCCAGCGCGCGACCACATCCGCTGTGACCGGCGACTTTCCGTCTGTGAGCCACAAGGTCAGCGAATCGATGCGGTTGTCATTCCCGCGATTCGTATACGCTGTGACCGGCTCCTGATAAAGCTGCGTAGTGTACCTTCTGCCGATGTATTCGAAGCCATCGTCCGCAAAAAGATCCTCGCCCTTGCCCAGCAGCGCGATCGCATCCCACTCCTCACAGCCGATCAGGCCGGCCGCCGCGGCGAGCTCCAGCGATTCCGGCGGCTCGAGCGCACGCATCGGCTGGGACAAGGGGATTTCCACATCGGCCGCGTCGAGGAACGCTGCATAGCCCTGCGCGCAGCCCAGAAGCAAAAAGGCGCTCAGCAAGACCGAACTAAAAACCAACAGGCCCTTTTTCATAGGGATCCCTCCGTTCTTCGCATTGCGTCATGTCAACCGCTGCACCCAGCCGCGATCCCATTCGTATCCGGCCAGCTGCGTCGCGTCAACACTAAAATAATTGAACCAATAGCCGGCGCGGCCGCGGTCTGCGGTCGCATCAAAATACATCCACTCTCCATCCAGATAGGCGATATCCCACATATGATATTCGCCATGCAAAGAACCACTGACAGTATAACACGGAATTCCCGCTTTTTGAAACAAAATCTGCACCGCCTGCGCATATCCCCCACAGATAGCGAGGTGGTCGCGCAGCGCGCCGTAAGCCGTCCGGGAGTCGTACGGCATAGCCGCCGGATCGCTGTAATAGCGCTGATCGTAACGGACGTTCTCGGTGACATAGGTATACAGCGCTTCCGCCCGCTCCCGCGCGGTCATTGCGCCGTCCACCGTGCTGGCGAGCACCATATCGGCAAGCGTATCGATATCCCGCAGCCGGTCGAGCGCTTCCGCATAGGACAGGGAGTTGAGCGGCGTATAGGTGATCGCCGTGCCGTCCGCGTTCAGCTGGCAGAGGATATAGCTGCCGCCGACCTGCTGCAGCGCCTTATTCATATCGTCCACCGTCAGGCTGCGGTCGGTGATGCGGATCTGCGCACTGTCCGGCGCATCCAGACCGGCGCGCGCAGCGGCGATCAGCTCGGTCAGGCTGGAGACCCGCTCGCCGGCAAAGCCGGCGGGATAGTTGCCGGTGCGGTACGGCATGAACGAAAACGTACAGGTCAGGCGCGCGTCCGCGCCCTGCTCCACGTCCAGCGCGTAGGCGTATTTGAGTTCCGGCTGCTCGGACAGCAGCGCATAATACAGATTGCGCACGTCGATCTCCGGATCCGTGCTGCCCTCCAGCGCGCGGATGTCGAACACCGGCGGCTGTTCGGCATCGGTCATCGCCTTGCGCAGACAGGACTTGATCTCAGCCAGGCTGGAAACGGCCTGAACGCCGCTCTCCTCTTCGGGCGGATCGCTCTTTTCCGCGCGCTGCAGCATCAGCGCGGCCTCCGCTACGATGATCGTGTCACGTGGCGCAAGGCGCTTATCGTCTTTTCCGTTCAGCAGGCCGCTGCCCACGCACCAGCGCACCGCATCCCTCGCCCAGCCGGACACAGCGCCCTGATCGGCAAAATCCTTCAGGGTATAGGCATAAGGGTCGGGCGAGCCTGCGCCGCGGTACAGGATGAGCGCAAACTCCTGCCGGCTCACCAGCCGGTTGGGCTCGTACCGTTCCTCCCCCACGCCCTGCACAAATCCGGCCTCCGCAGCCCATGTGACCGCATCGGCGCACCACTCCGGGATGTCGGTAAACGGGATCTCTCCGGAGACCGCAGGACGGCCCGCCGTCTGATAGAGCATCAGCGCGGCTTGCCCGCGTGTGACGCGCATCTGCGGCTCCTCCAAAAAGGCTGCGCTCCATTCGTTCTGCTCTGCCCACCGCTCCGCTGCTGACGCCCAGGGCGGCCATGCCGCCGCACCCGCCGTTCCCGCGCAGACCGCCGCGCACAGTGCTGCAGAGATCAATGCCTTTTTCATCCGGATCACCCCACATAAAACAAACTGATTGGTTTGTTTTATGTTATCACAAACCGACCAGTCGGTCAATATTTGCGTTGCGGTTTTCTGCAAATTTTGCTATACTGTAACCAAAAGGGGGGCGTCCATTTTGAGACAGGAAGAAAAAAACCGGAAAAGCCGCGAATTGATCCTCAGCTATGCGTTTGACGAATTTGCCGAAAACGGCTACGCGGGCAGCAGCCTGAACCAGATCTGCGCGCGCGGCAGCATTTCCAAGGGACTGCTTTACCATTACTACGCGAACAAGGACGCGCTGTACCTCGCGTGTGTCGGCCGCCTGTTTCAGGACATGACTGCATTCCTGCAGGCGTGGATCGATGTGGGATCGGTCACTGTGCAGCAGTACTTTTCTGTGCGGATGGATTTCTTCCGGCAGAATCCCGCGCACAGGCAGCTGTTTTATGATGTTATCCTGTATCCGCAGAGTCATTTGTCTGCGCAAATCAAGCAATGCAGACAGGGGTTTGATGACCTCAATAACCAACTGCTCCGTGTGATTTTGCAGCAGGAACACTTGTCTGAGAATTTATCGGCGGATGCTGCGCTGCGTCAGTTTCGAGCCTTTGTTGATTTTCTGGGCGTATACATTCGTGCGGATTCGGAACAGGACGCAGAGCGCAAAACCGCGGAGCTGCTGCACACCATGCTGTATGGGCTGGTCGCAAGGTAGGCAGGACTTTCCGGACTGAACTGTGTCAGCAGCATCAGAAGTATGGACGCCGCCGCGTGCGCAGCGTTCTCTGCAGCTTCTCCGTTTGCACAGATATATTTCTTTTTTGGGGCTTTATAGCAGTACGGTCGTCATCGTTAGCCGGCCGGCGGCAAGCATTGACGGCTGACAAAACACAAACAGGGCGGGTATCGTTTTGATACACGCCCTGTTTTCTTTATACAAAAATCGCCGCGGACGATCTGCCGTCCGCGGCGACGTGGTCCGAGTGACAGGATTCGAACCTGCGGCATCCTGCTCCCAAAGCAGGCGCGCTACCAGCTGCGCTACACCCGGCTATCAAACGATGGACATCCGCACGCACGCCGCCTTCCATTGCGCTGCATCCGGTCATCCTCCAGATAGTATATCAAAAAACGCCGCCGCCTGTCAACCGAAAATCCGTCTGATGCGCCACCCGCTGATTTATGCCCGCGTGTCTTGCGGCACGCGCCCGTCAACATCCTTCTTTTACCATTTTCTTGGATATTATGCTCAGAAACAAATCTTTAACACGGATAAGAATTGACTTTTTCCCCAAATCAGACTATCATTTTAATAACAACTGATTAGAAGGAGGAATCCTCTTTGAGCCGATTGTCCATCGAAACGCCGGGACGGGCGCAGACCGTTGTCGAAGGCCTGTACCGCGACGTGGAACACCGCATCAGCGCCAGCCCGCCGGGGCTCTGCCCGGTCGATATGGCGCTCTCCTTCCTGCGCCTGTGCCACGCACAGACCTGCGGCAAGTGCGTGCCCTGCCGCATCGGGCTCGGGCAGCTGACCACCCTGCTGGAGGAAGTGCTCGACTCGACCGCCTCACTCGAGACCATCGACCTGATCGAGAAAACCGCCCGTGTCATTCAGGATACGGCAGACTGCGCGATCGGATACGAGGCCGCGCGCATGGTCCTGCAGGGTGTGCAGGGCTTCCGCGACGATTACATCTCGCATGTGGAGCACGGCCGCTGCCTGTTCGGCCTGAACCAGCCGGTGCCCTGCGTGGCGCTCTGTCCGGCCGGCGTGGATATCCCCGGCTACATCGCGCTGGCGCGCGCGGGCCGCTACAACGACGCCGCGCGCCTGATCCGCAAGGACAACCCCTTCCCCACGGTCTGCGGCTATGTGTGCGAGCACCCGTGCGAGGCGCGCTGCCGCCGCCGCATGGTGGACGATGCGGTCAATATCTGCGGCATCAAGCGCTTCGTGTGCGACCACGCGACCGACTGGACGCCCCCGCCGTGCGCCGAGCCGACCGGCAAGACCGTCGGCGTGATCGGCGGCGGCCCCTGCGGCCTGTCTGCCGCCTATTTCCTTTCCCTGATGGGTCACAAGGTCGTCGTTTACGACCAGCGGCCCAAGCTCGGCGGCATGCTGCGCTACGGCATCCCGGACTACCGTCTGCCGCCCGAAAAGCTGGATGCGGACATCGAGTTCATCCTGTCCACCGGCATCGAGGTGCATACCGGCGTCGCCATCGGCAAGGACATCCCGTTTTCCGAATTTGAAAACCGCTTTGACGCGGTCTACATCGCCATCGGCGCGCATAACGACAAGAAAATCGGCATCGAGGGCGAGGACAGCGAGGGCGTTTACTCCGCGGTGCAGCTGCTGCGCGACATCGGCGAGGGACGCGTCCCGGATTTCCGCGGCAAGCGCGTGTGCGTGATCGGCGGCGGCAACGTCTCCATGGACGCTGCGCGCACCTCCATCCGCCTCGGGGCGGAATCGGTCACCTGCGTCTACCGCCGCCGCATCGAGGATATGACCGCGCTGATGGAGGAGATCGAGGACGCCCAGAGCGAGGGCTGCCAGATCCTGCCCCTGCAGGCGCCCGACCATGTGGAAGCGGACGAGAACGGCCGGGTCACCGCGCTGTGGACCCGCCCGCAGATCATCGGCGCCTACGGCTCGGACGGCCGCCCGCGCCCGCGCGACGCCGCCTCCCCCCTGTTCCGCATCGAGTGCGACATCGTGGTCGTGGCGATCGGCCAGTCGATCGACTCGCAGCCGTTCGAGCAGGTCACGCCGGTCGTGCGCGGCAAGATACAGGCGGAATCGGATGCGTTCGTCCCCAACACGCCGCATGTGTTCGCCGGCGGCGACGCGGTCACCGGCCCGGCGACCGTCATCCGCGCCGTTGCGGCGGGCAAGGTCGCGGCTGCCAATATCGACACCCACCTCGGCTTCCACCACCTGATCGAATCCGATGTGGACATCCCCGCCCCGCACCTGACCAATTCCCCGGCCTGCGGCCGCGTCGAGCTGCGCAACCGCCCGGTGGACGAATGCCTTTCGAGCTTTGAGCTGGTCAAATGCGGCATGACGGAGGAGGAGGCGCAGCAGGAGACCTCCCGCTGCCTGCGCTGCGACCACTTCGGCTACGGAATCTTCAAAGGAGGGCGGTCTAACAAATGGTAAATGTGCTGATCAACGATGTACCGGTATCCGTGCCCGAGGGCACGACCATCATGGACGCCGCCGCATCGGTCGGGATCGAGATCCCCAACCTGTGCTACCTGAAGGATCTCAACGAGATCTCCGCCTGCCGCGTGTGCTGCGTGGAGATCGAGGGCGAGGGCAAGCTGGTCCCCTCCTGCAACAACGTCGTTGCCGAGGGCATGGTGATCCACACCAACACCCCGCGCGTGCGCGAGGCGCGCCGCACCAATGTCGAGCTCATCCTGTCCCAGCATGACAACAAATGCGCGACCTGCACCCGTTCGGGCACCTGCCACCTGCAGAAGGTCGCTAACGATCTGGGCGTGCTGACCGTCCCCTACCCCGCTGATCTGGCCAAGGGCAAAAAAGCCTTCTGGACCACCACCTTCCCGCTTTACCGGGACACCAACAAGTGCATCAAGTGCATGCGCTGCGTGCAGGTGTGCGACAAGATCCAGTCGCTCTCGGTCTGGGATGTGAGCGGTTCGGGCTCGCGCACCACGATCGACGTATCGGGCAACCGCGTGATCAAGGAGTCCGACTGCTCGCTGTGCGGCCAGTGCATCACCCACTGCCCGACCGGCGCGCTACGCGAGAGGGACGACACCGCCGGCGCATTCGCGGCGCTGGCCTCGCCGGACAAGGTGACGGTCGTACAGATCGCGCCCGCCGTGCGCACCGCATGGGGCGAGGCGTTCGGGCTGGAGAGCGGCGCGGCGACCGTCGGCCAGCTGGTGACCGCGCTGCGGCAGATGGGCGCGAGTTATGTATATGACACCACGTTCTCCGCCGACCTGACCATCATGGAGGAGGGCACCGAGCTGCTGCACCGCCTGCAGGCGGGCGATCTGGACAAGCAGCCCATGTTCACCTCCTGCTGTCCCGGCTGGGTTCGTTTCCTCAAATCCCAGTATCCCGAGATGACCGGCCGCCTGTCGACCGCGAAATCCCCGCAGCAGATGTTCGGCGCAGTCGCCAAGACCTGGCTTGCGCAGCGGCTGGGCGTGGACCCCAAGGATATTTTCAGCATCTCCATCATGCCCTGCGTGGCAAAGAAGGCCGAGCGCGAGCTGCCCGGCATGCAGTCCGTGCCCGGCGCGGGCGACGACGTCGACCTCGTGCTCACCACGCGCGAGCTGGCGCGCATGGCGCGCGCAGAGCAGATCGACGTGCCGCATCTGGCGGAATCCCCGTTTGATTCGCCGCTGGGCGACGGCACGGGCGCAGGCGTCATCTTCGGCGCGACCGGCGGCGTGATGGAAGCCGCGCTGCGCTCGGCCTATTTCCTGACCACCGGCCAAAACCCGCCGGCTGACGCCTTCCGCGAGGTGCGCGCAGGCGGGCCGGACCGCGGCTGGCGCGAGGCGAGCTTCGACCTCGCCGGGACGACGCTGCACTGCGCGGTCACCAGCGGGCTTGCCAATGCGCGCCGCCTGATCCAGGCGATCCGCCGCGGCGAAGTGAAGTACGAATTCGTGGAGATCATGGCCTGTCCGGGCGGCTGCGCGGGCGGCGGCGGTCAGCCGGTAGACGGCAGCGACCGTGAAAAGGCCGGCTCCCGCGGCGCGGTGCTGTACGAGCTCGACCAGCAGGCAGCCCAGCGGTTCTCGCACGAGAATCCCGCTGTGCAGGCGCTGTATCAGGAGTATCTGGACGAGCCCTGCTCGGAAAAATCCGAGCACCTGCTCCATTGCGACCACTTTGCCTGGCAGATGCCGCAGAAGCACTGAAAATCTATCACTTGAAGCAGCAAGGCAGTCACCTAAAAGGGCGACTGCCTTGTTTTATGAAGCGTATTCCGTTCTGCGCGGCTTATTCCTGTCCCTGACCGCCCATCAGCGTGACCATGACGGCCTTCTGGGCATGCAGGCGGTTTTCCGCCTCCTCAAAGATCTCGTCCGCGTGCGCCTCGAACACCTTGGTCGTGATCTCCTGCTCGCGGTAAGCGGGCAGGCAGTGCTGCACCATGCAGCCGGGCTTGGCGGCGGCGAGCAGCTCGTCGTTGACCTGATAGCCCTGGAACGCCTTCATGCGCACTTCCTTCTCGGCCTCCATGCCCATGGACGCCCAGGTGTCGGTGATGACGACGTCGGCATTCTCCGCGGCCTTCATCGGGTCGTCCGTGAGGAAGAAGTTCGGATTGCCCTTGGCAAAGGCGAGCACGTCCGCATGCGGGCGGTAGCCCTCGGGCGTGGCGATCGAGACCTTCATACCGGTCTTGAGGCCGCCGACGATCAGGGAGTTTGCCATATTGTTGCCGTCGCCGATGTAGCACAGCTTGAGCCCCTCGAGCACCGCGAATTTCTCGCGGATGGTCATCAGGTCGGCCAGCACCTGACAGGGGTGGCAGAAATCGGTCAGGCCGTTGATGACCGGGATCGTGCCGTAATCCGCGAGGTCCTCGACCTCCTTCTGCGCATAGGTGCGGATCATGATGCCGTCCAGATAGCGGGAGAGCACGCGCGCGGTGTCCTGCACCGGCTCGCCGCGGCCGATCTGCAGATCGCGGTTGGACAGGAACAGCGCCTGACCGCCCAGCTGGTACATGCCGGTCTCGAACGAGACGCGGGTGCGGGTGGACGACTTCTGGAAGATCATGCCCAGGCTCTTGCCCTCCAGATGGCGGTGGGAGATATTATGTTTCTTTTCATATTTGAGCTGGTCGGCCAGATCGAGCAGGCCGATGATCTCCTCGGTCGAGCAATCGAGCAGCTTGAGTAAATGCTTCAATTAAAACACCTCTTTCATAATGGTCAGCGCCTCGTCCATCTCTTCCTTGGAGATGGTCAGCGGCGGGAGCAGGCGGACAGCGTTTTTGCCCGCTGTGATCGCGAGCACGCCCTTTTCGATCAGCTTGTTCGCGTAGGCGGTGTGCTTGCCGTCGTCAACAATGATGCCCAGCATCAGGCCCATGCCGCGCACGCCGTGGATGTGCGGCGAGCCGATGGACAGGATGCCGTTTTTCAGGTATTCGCCCTTTTCGGTCACCTCGGCGAGGAAGCGGCTGTCGCCCACGATGTCGAGCACCGCGTTCGCCGCCGCGCACACGATCGGCGTGCCGCCGAAGGTGGTCGCGTGCGTGCCAGGCGTGAGCACGTTCGCACAGTTTTCCGCCGCCAGCACCGCGCCGACCGGCACGCCGCCGCCTAGGCCCTTGGCCATGGTGACGACGTCCGGGCGGATGCCGTACTGCTGGAAGCAGAACAAGCTGCCCGTGCGGCCGATGCCGGTCTGCACCTCGTCGATGATGAGCAGGATATCCCGCTCGCGGCAGTAGGCTTCGACCTGCTTGACAAATGCCGGGTCGAGCGGCAGCACGCCGCCCTCGCCCTGAATGAGCTCCATCATAATGGCGCAGGTCATCTCATCCGCTTTGCGCCGCACAGAGTCGAAGTCATTGGCAGCAGCGTAATCAAAGCCCTCGGTAAACGGGAAAAAGTAGTTGTGGAACCGCTCCTGCCCGGTCGCCTTGAGTGTCGTCACCGTGCGGCCGTGGAAGGAGTTGACGAGCGTGACGATCTTGTAGCGCCCCTCGCCGTATTTGTCAAAGGAGTACTTGCGCGCGAGCTTGATCGCGCCCTCGTTGGCCTCCGCGCCCGAATTGGCAAAGAACACCTTGCCGTTCAAATGGGTTTTTTCAACCAGCTTTTTCGCCACCTGCACCATGGGCTCGGTCGTAAACAGGTTGGAGACGTGCATCAGCTTGTGCGCCTGCGCGGTCATCGCGTCGATGATCGCGGGATTGTTGTACCCCAGACAGTTGACGCCGATGCCCGCGGCGAGGTCGATGTATTTCTTGCCCTCGACGTCCCACAGCGTCGCGCCCTCGCCGTGGTCGAGCGCGATGGGGAAACGGCCGTAGGTATTCATCACATATTTGCTTTCCTCGGCCTTGAGTTGTTGATAGGTCATATTCTTCGCTTCTTTCTCACTGGAACATCGTGCCGACGCCGACCTTGGACAGCAGCTCGATCAGGATCGAGTGCTTGACGCGGCCGTCCTGGATATTCGCCTGATCGACGCCCTTGCGCACCGCCTCGACGCAGCAGTCCACCTTGGGGATCATGCCGCCCTTGATGACGCCGTCGCGGATGAGCTTGGGCACCTCGGACACCTTGAGGTTGGTCAGCAGGGTGCTTTCGTCGTCCGGGTCGAGCATCAGGCCGCGCACATCGGTCAGCAGGATGAGCTTTTTCGCTTTGAGCGCCACGGCGAGCTTGCACGCCGCCGTGTCCGCATTGATGTTGTAGTTGGTCTCATCGTCCACGCCCTGCGCGACGGTCGAAACGACCGGGATATACCCTTGCTCGAGCACGTCGATGACCGGGGACGGATCGACGTCCACAATGTCGCCCACATAGCCGTAGTCCGTGCCCGTGCGGTCGGTCAGGCGCTTGGCCTGAAACATGCCGCCGTCCATGCCGCCCAGACCGATGCCGCGGCCGCCCGCCTTTTCCAGCAGGGTGACCAGATCCTTGTTGACCTTGCCGCACAGCACCATCTGCACGATGTCCATGGTCTCGCGGTCGGTATAACGCAGGCCGTTGACAAATTTGGACTCCTTGCCGATCTTTTTGAGCATATCGGTGATCTCGGGCCCGCCGCCGTGCACCACGACGACCTTGACGCCGACCAGATTGAGCAGCACGAGGTCATGGATGACCGCGTCCTTGAGCTCCTCGTTGATCATGGCGTTGCCGCCGTACTTGACGACGACCGTCTGCCCGTAATATTTCTGAATAAACGGCAGAGCTTCGACCAGTATTTTGGCCTTGAACTCCGCATCCAGTTGTGTATCCATACCATTCGTCCTTTATGTGAAATTGACCCGTCCGGGTCGACGCCGCGTTGCGCGCCCGGAGGCAGTTCAGGCTTGCCCCAACCAGTATGCGCCGACGAGGCAAGGCACAGCCGGCTGCTTGCACATTCCTGCGCAAGTCCCGGGCGTGTCAGCCAAGAAAGCCGCGACTGCCGCGTACCAAGGTACGCAAAGGAGCGGCTGACGCCGGATCACGCGCCCGGACGCCGCTCAGGTTCGGTAATCGCCGTTGATCTTGACATAATCATACGTCAGGTCGCAGCCCCACGCGGTCGCGTGGTCCGCGCCCTCATTGACGTCCACGTCAATGGTGACCTCGCTCTGGCTGAGCACCTTTTTGGCGAGGTCCTCGTCAAAGTCCTGCGCCACGCCCTTTTCAAACACCGTCACGCTGCCCGCCGCAGAGGAGAACACGACCGTGACATACTCCGGGCGGAAGGGCGCCTTGGAATAGCCCATCGCGCACAGCACGCGGCCCCAGTTGGCGTCCGCGCCGAACATGGCCGCCTTGACCAGATTGGAGCCCACGACCGCCTTGGCCAGACGCTCGGCCGCTTCCTCCGAACGGGAGTTCTTGACCGTGCAGGTCACGAGCTTGGTCGCGCCCTCGCCGTCCGCCGCGATCTGGCGGGCCAGACGGGTGTTGACCTCGTTCAGCGCCTTGCAGAACGCCTGATAATCCTCATCCTGCCACTCGATCAGCTCGTTGCCCGCCTTGCCGTTGGCCAGCACGACGCACATGTCGTTGGTCGAGGTGTCGCCGTCCACCGTGACGCGGTTGTAGGTCTTGCGGACGTTTTCCTGCAGCGCCTCCGCGAGCATCTCATGCGTGATGGCGCAGTCGGTCGTCAGGAAGGACAGCATGGTGCCCATGTTGGGGTGGATCATGCCGCTGCCCTTGCAGATGCCGCCCAGTCGGCAGGTCTTGCCGCCTGCGGTGAACTCGACCGCCGCGGTCTTGGGCTTGGTATCGGTCGTCATAATCGCGAGGTTGGCCTTCTCCGAACCGTCGCCGGACAGCGCAAGCTCGGGCAGGTGCTGCTCGATGCACTCGACCGGCAGGCGCTGGCCGATCACGCCGGTCGAGGCGACGACCACGTCGTCCTCCTCCACGCCGAGGCGCTTGGCCGCCGCCTTTGCCATGCGGCGGGCGTTCTCCATGCCGTCCGGCGCGCAGGCGTTGGCGTTGCCCGCGTTGGCGACGATCGCGCGCGCCACGCCGTTTTCCAGATGCTCCATGGTGACATAGAGCGGCGCGGCCTTGACGCGGTTCATGGTGTAGACCGCTGCGGCGGTACATTCGCAGTCGCTGAAAATGATAGCGGTGTCGTCCTGCGCGCGGCTGTCCTTGACGCCGCTGCGGATGCTGCCCGCGGTGAATCCCTGTGCGGCGCACACGCCGCCGTCGATGATCTTCATAGATTCCTCCCGATCCGGCGCGGAAAACGCCCGCGCCCATGCTGTTTCATCAAAGCGTCAGCCCGGCGGTCTCCTCGATGCCGAGCATGATATTCATATTCTGCACCGCCGCGCCCGATGCGCCCTTGCCGAGGTTGTCGAACAGCGCGGTGACGATCGCCTGCTCCTCGTGGCCATTGACGATCAGCCGCAGGCTGTCGTGTCCGGCAAGCGTGTTCGCATAGATCACCGGCTCCCCGCCGCCGAACGGCGCAACGGTCACCAGCTGCTGCCCCTCGTAGTGTTTGGCCAGCGTCTCGTGCACGCGGTGCGCATCCACGCCCGGCAGCATGACCGTGGTCGCCATGCCCTTGTAAAAATCGCCCACGATGGGCACGAACACGGGCGCCTGCGTCAGGCCGCAGACGTAGGCCATCTCGGGCAGGTGTTTATGCTTCAGGTTCAGGCCGTAGATGCGCTCGGAATCGTGGCGCGGGTCGCGGCCCGCATCCTCATACTCCGCGATCATCTTTTTGCCGCCGCCCGAATAGCCGGTCAGCGACGCGCAGGTGAAGGCGAAATCCGCCGGCACCACATCCTGCGCGACCAGCGGGTACACGGACGAGATAAACCCGCTCGCGTGGCAGCCGGGGTTGGCCACCCGCCTGGACTGCCGGATCGCCGCGCGGTGCGCCGGGGACAACTCAGCAAAGCCGTAATCCCAATCCGGGTCGGTGCGGTGCGCGGTCGAAGCGTCGATCACGCGGGTATTTTCGTTTTCGATCAGGCTGACGGCCTCCCGGGCCGCCGCGTCCGGCAGGCACAGGAACACGATGTCCGCCGCATTGAGGAACTTGCGGCGCTCATCAACGTCCTTGCGCTTGTCCTCGTCGATCAGCAGCAGCTCGAGGTCGTCCCGGCCGCCCAGACGCTCATAGATCTGCAGGCCGGTCGTGCCCTCCTTGCCGTCGATATATACCTTTGGTTTCATGGCACCCTTCCCCCGCTCAGGCGTCCGAAACGCCCAGATCGTCCTCAGTGTCAGCCACGAACTTCTCGATCTTGTCGATCTGGCGGGTGACCTCCTGCGGCGCGGGACCGCCGATCACCTTGCGCTCGCGCACGCAGGTGCGCAGGTCGAGCGCGTCGTAAACGTCGTCGCCGAATTTGTCCGAAATGGCGGCAAAGTCGCGCATGGTCATGGTTTCGAGCGTCTCGTCCGCCTTGATGCACTGGTTGACCAGACGGCCGACCGTCTTGTACGCATCGCGGAAGGGCATGCCCTTCTTGGTCAGGTAATCCGCGCAGTCGGTGGCGTTGATAAAGCCGGTGGACGCCGCGCGGCGCATGTTGTCCTTGCGCAGGGTCATGGTGGCGAACATGGGCGTGAACACCTCAAGGCACTGCTTGACCGTGTCGATCGCGCCGAAGATGGCCTCCTTATCCTCCTGCATATCCTTGTTGTATGCCAGCGGCAGGCCCTTGAGCACGGTCAGCATGGTGGTGAGCGCGCCGTAGACACGGCCGGTCTTGCCGCGGATCAGCTCGCACACGTCCGGGTTCTTCTTCTGCGGCATGATGGACGAGCCGGTGGAATACGCATCGTCCAGCTCGACGAACTTGAACTCCCACGAGCACCAGGAGATGATCTCCTCGGACAGGCGGGACAGGTGCATCATCAGGATGGACAGCGCGGAGAGCAGCTCCACGCAGTAGTCGCGGTCGGATACGCCGTCGAGCGAGTTGTCGGTCAGGCGGGCGAAGCCCAGCTTCTGGCGGACGAACTCACGGTCGATCGGATAGGTGGTGGACGCCAGCGCGCCCGAGCCGAGCGGCATTTCGTCCATGCGCTCGTAGCAGTCCTGCAGGCGGGTGATATCGCGCTTCAGCATATTGGCATACGCCATCATGTAGTGCGCGAACGTGGTCGGCTGCGCGCGCTGCAAATGCGTGTAGCCCGGCATGACCGCATCGAGGTTCTCGCGGCTCTTTTTGACGAGCGCCTTCATAAACGTGCAGATCATCTCGATGATCTCGCGGATCTCCTTGCGGACGTACAGGCGCATATCGAGCGCGACCTGATCGTTTCTCGAGCGGCCGGTGTGCAGGCGCTTGCCCGTGTCGCCGATGCGCTCGGTCAGCAGCTGCTCAATGTTCATGTGGATGTCCTCGTAATCGAGCGAGAACTCCACCTTGCCGTCCTCGATGTCCTGCAGGATGCCCTTGAGCCCCTCGACGATCTTTTCCGCCTCGTGCTCCTCGATGATACCCTGCCGGCCGAGCATGGTCGCATGCGCGATCGAGCCGGTGATGTCTTCCTTATATAAACGGCAGTCGAACAGGATGGACGAGTTGAAATCGTTTACCACCAGATCGGTTTCCTTCTGGAAACGCCCTGCCCATAATTTTGCCATATTGCGTTACCTCACAAAAAAACACCCGCAGGGCGGCACGTCCGGACATGCCGCCCCGCATTTTTTCATTTACTTTTCAACCGACGGGAAGTGCTTGCCGGTCTTGTCAAACAGCATCTGGTCGTTCAGCGCGCGCACCTTGAGCGGCAGGCCGAACAGATTGATGAAGCCCGCGGAATCCGCCTGATCGTAGCAGTC
>CALWJG010000024.1 GCA_944380945.1 uncultured Agathobaculum sp.
GGCTCGAGATCGCCGGGCAGACCGTGCCGGATATGATCCGGGAATTGCAGAAGATCGGCATGTATAAGGGATAGCACGCATCCCATCAACAAAGCCCTGCCTGTTTACGAAGTACAGACAGGGCTTTTGGCATCCGGCGGCTAAAACTTGATCAAGATACAGATTTCGCGGATCAGGCCGAGCACGAGCAGATGGCCGGGGTAAAAAACATAGAAAAAGTATTTGGGGAGCGGCTGTCGCCCCTTCTCGCCATGATACCGCCACAGCAGCGCACACGCGATCAGCGCCATAACGGTGTAAAATATCGCACGACTGGGCGACGCCTCAATCGGCATCCTTCCGCCCATGGGCAGAAACAGGTATTCCGCTGCGCACCACACCGCCAGCACGGCCAGCCGAAGGGGCTCGTTTGGAACCGCATAGAGCAGGACAGCCAGCGGCACGACCGTCTGCCAGTAATCGCACTGGCCAAGCGCCGCGAGCGCCCAGAGCAGCATCCACACTGCAATCAGCAGAACGAGCAGCAGAATCCGGCGCCCGGGATGCCTGCTGCTGTGCGCGCGGTAGCGCTGATAGCAGAAAACTGCGAACGCACCCAGAAACAGGCCAAAGCACACATTCTGGATGCCGCCCTGCCACAGGGTCACATGTGCGGTCCATTCCTGCAGCAAAGGATTGTCGATCGTCGCCGGATCTGTTGTGTAGCGCATATAATTGAACGAAGAAAAAGCGAAATCGTAAAACGGCTCGGACAGCAGACCGACAGCGAGCAGGCGCAGCAGATACCGCCGCATATCGTGCGTTTTCATGCAGCCGACCGCTACAAAATAAACAAATATCGGAAAGGCGATCCGACCGATCCCCTCCATGGTTGTGTAGAAATAATATCCAAACCCGACATAGCTGTGAAACGGGGCAAAAACCTTGTTGATATGGTCGATCAGCATGGCCGCTGCCGCAATGACCTTGAGCTGCGCTGCGGAAAATGACAAACCATTTGACTTTGACATGCACTCACCCCCTATTATATTCAGCATAACCGCCGGCGGCGCCGGGCGCAAGCCCCAATATGCACAAAATGGAAATGCTGCATTTGTAAAAAAACGCCCGCGCCGACAGGCAGAAAAGGCTGGCGCAGTGCGCCAGCCTTTTTCTCTCTTCACCCTGCCGGCATCACACCGCCGGGACGAACTCGTCCAGCGCCTGCAGCCAGCTCTCCCGAATGGTCTGCCCGTCCAGCCGGCGCAGCACACTGCCCTCCAGCATCTGCTCGGCGAAATCCGCGCCCGCGGGCTGCAACGCCGCATAATAGTCCTTGAGCGGCGTGCCCTCCGGCTGCTCTGAGCCGAGATACCGCAGGCGGCTGCCGCCTTCAGCGGCGAACCGATGGACGCGCTCCCCCTCGCGGCAGGTCAGCACGCCGTCCGCAAACACGCACGTCCCCTCCCCCATGGAGGAATACTGCGCGCCGAAGGACAGCGCAAAAGCCCCCTGCGACAGGTCCACCCAGAGCGTCGGGTAATACATCTGCTCAACACTGTTCGTGACGGACGCAGGCGCCGCGGTATACCGCCCTGCGGCGGGCGGGCTTTCCCAAATCATTCTGCTCGCCATGCTGCAGGCGATCCCGAAGCAGAGCAGCAGGACAGCGTAAACCTTCCGCATTGTCATTCTCTCCTCCATCTGCGGTGCTCACAGGAACAGGCTGACCGCCGCGCGGCGCTTGTAGCCCTCCTCGAGCTCGGATTTGTGGTATAAGTACCCCGCGTCATCATAGAACTTCGCGCCCCGCGGGCATTTTTTGATGCACGCGCCGCACTTGATGCAGATGCCCGTGTACTCGCGCACGTTCTGCGGGTCGATCGACCCCATCGGGCACAGTGCGGCGCAGAGGCCGCAATCGTCGCACCGCTCGCTGGTCTTGGGCTTGACCTTGCGGATGTCGATCGGGTTGCCCGCGCGGTCGCGCGGCTGGTAGTAGTCGCGGTCCGCCCGGGCGCGGCCGGAAACTTCGATCAGCGGCGTATCCGCGTTCACAGCAGGCACGCGCGCGGCCAATTCCGCCGCGAACCGCTCCGCCAGCGCGAGGTCGTCCGCATCCGGCCGGTCGGCGGCGAGCGTCTCGGAGAACGAATGCTCGCCCACAAACGCCGCGGCCGCAAACGGATGAAAGCCGTTGTCCGCCAGAATGTCCCGCAGCTCGATGAGCGAATCGTCAAACGCGCGGTTGCCGAAGGTCACGACCGGCACCGCCGCCGCGCCGCCGCCCTGCACGGTCGCCAGATATTTGAGCAGCACATTGGGCACGCGGCCGGCGTAGGTCGGCGTGCCGAACACCACCACGTCCGCCGGGCCGAAATCCGGCGCGCCCTGCCGCGCGGCGGGCAGCGTGAAATCGTATTCCTCACACGGCAGCCCCAGTTTGTCCGCCATTTTGCCCGCGATCGCGGTCACCACCTTTTGGGTCGTGCCGGTGGCGCTCCAATACATTGCCCAGACCCGTTTTGCCTGCATGATGCAGCCCTCCCTGTCCTGTTTTGTTATCCCAAGTATAGCAGACCGCCCGGCTCCCGTCAAAGCTGCGCTTGCCCGGCGGCTGAAAAAACGCCCTGCGGCGCGCAGCCGTCAGGGCGTTTGATCTCTCGTTTCGGTTATTCGAAATCCCGGTAGAGCAGGCTCGGCTGGATGCCGGTGTTGTTCTGGTACTTACCGCTCGCGTAAACGTCGTACTCGCCGTCGATGTCGTGGTAGTAGATCTGGCAGATCTCCACGTTGGGATAGATGCGGATGGGCTGCACGCAGAAGATCTCGAGCGTCCAGTAGCCCGCAAAGCCCACATCGCCGAAGCCCGCCGTCACATGGATGAACAGGCCCAGCCGTCCGGTGGACGAGCGGCCCTCCAGCATGGGGACATAGCGGTCGGTTTTGGTGTATTCGTTCGTGCGGCCGAGGTACAGCCGGTTGGGCTCGAGCAGCAGCCCCTCCTCGGGGATCTCGATGCGGTGCGCGGTATTGGGCTTTTTCATGTCGAGCACCGGCTCGTCGTACACGAGCAGCTCGTTTGCCAGCGACAGGTTGTAGCTGTTGGGGTTGACGCGCTTCGGGTCAAACGGCTCGATGACGATCTCCCGGCCCATATGCCTGACGATCTCCCTGCCGGATAAAATCATGGGGTTCCTCCTGTTCGTTTGCGCGGCCGCACTCGCCGGCGGCGCGCCCTTGGTTTATTCCACGCGCAGCTTTTCGACCGCCGCCTCGTCCGGCGTGACGAACGCGGTCTGGTACACATGGTAGATCACCATGCCGGGCTTGGCGCCCGCGGGCTTTTTGACCTGCCGCACGGGCGTGTAGTCCACCGGCACGCGCGACGAGGTGCGCGCCTTGGAGTGGTACGCCGCGATCATGGCGGCCTCGGTCATGGCCTGATCGGTGGGTTCGCGGCCGTCGGTCACGAGGATGACGTGCGAGCCGTGGATCTTCTGCGTATGGAACCAGATGTCGCTCTTGAACGCGGTCTTGAGCGTGAGCAGGTCGTTCTGCAGGTTGTTCTTGCCCGCGAACACGTCAAAGCCGTCGCTCGTGCGGTAGTGGAAGGGCTTGGCCTGCACCGGCTTTGCCCGCTGCTTTTTGTTGCGCGCCTGCTTGGCGGAGAGCACGCCCGCCTGCGTCAGCTCCTCGCGCAGCTGGGCGAGGTCGCGCTCGCTCTCGGCCTCGCCGAGGTTTACCAGCACGCTCTCCAGATAGTCCAGCTCCGCGCGCCCCTGCGCGAGCTGCTGCGTGAGCACCTCCTCAGCGGTCTTGGCCTTGTTGTACAGCTTGAAGTACCGCTGGGCGTTCTGCTGGGGCGTCAGGCGCACGTCGAGCGTGATCTCGACCGTGGGGCAGCCCTCGTCGTAATAGTCCACGACCGACGCCTTGCGCATGCCCTTTTCCAGCTGGTAGAGGTTGGCCGTGATCAGATCGCCCATGCGCTTGTACTGCTCGCGGCTGCGCGTCGCGTCCAGCTCCTTCTGCTGGGCGGCGAGCTTGCGCGCAAGGCGGTCGCGCGCGGTCGTCACCGTGCGGTGCAGGTCGGACGAGCGGCGCGCCATGCGCTCCGCCCTGCCCTTTTTCTCAAAAAACTGCGCGAGCAGCGCGGAAAAGCTGTCCGCGCGCGTCACGTTCATCGCGCCCTCGTACTGCGTGACCGGCAGGAAGGTGAAATCGAACACCCCGCCGTCCTCCGCGCGCGTGAGCAGGAAGGGCTTCCAGCGCTTTTCGCGCACAAAGCCCATCAGGTCGTCAAACACTGTGCCGAGCGTTTGCCGCTCGTCTGCGGTCATCCGGCCGAGGGGCCTGGCTGCGTCCCCGGTCGCGCGGTAGGACAGCTCGCGGCACAAAAGCGGCGAAAAGCCGAGCAGCTGCGAGAGCAGGAAGCGGTCGAGGGTCTGGTCCCCGTCCGCCTGCGCGGCCGCGGCGGCCAGCCCTGCGCCCGAGAGCGCGAACGGGTCGTGCTTGTCCTGCGGGGGCGGCATGCGGTAAAACAGCCCGGGCAGCACCTGCCGCTTGCCGGACAGGTCGCCGTCCACGCGGCGCAGCGCGTCGATGATGCGCCCGTCCCCGCCGCACAGGATGACGTTGGAGTGCTTGCCCATCAGCTCGCAGACCAGGCTCTTTTTGCAGGCCACGCCCATTTCGTCCGTGGTGTCCAGCTCGATCGAGAACATGCGCTCGACCGCGGGCTGGGTGACGGACGCGATCTTCGCGCCCTGCACATGCTTGCGCAGCAGCATGCAGAACATGGGCGGCGCGGCCGGGTTCTCGCGCGCGGCGTCGATAAAGTGCGCGCGCGGCGCGCCCGCGGCGATCGAGAGCAGCAGGCGGCGCGCGCCGCCCTGCCCGCGCGTCTGCAGCACGATCTCGTCCCGGTCGGGCTGGTAGACCTTTTCGATGCGGCAGCCCGCCAGCGCGGTATTCAGTTCCTCTGTCACTGCCCCGAGGCAGATAGCGTCTAATGGCATAGGACTTCTTCCTTATACAAACTGGATGCAGTCCGCATGGCGCGCGGACACCGCCGTGCGCACCTGCGGGAAGGCCGCGCCGACCTGCTCGGCGAACACGGCCGCGACCGGGTTCTCGGTCGGGAAATGGCCGGCGTCCACCAGCGTCAGCCCGATCGACTGCGCGCGCTGCATCAGGTCATAGCTGCAGTCGCCGATGACGAACGCGTCCGCGCCCTTGGCCTTGGCGCAGTCCATCAGCTTGCCGCACGCGCCGCCGCCCACCGCCACGCGGCGGATGGGCTTTCCGCCGTCGCAGAAGCGCACACCGCCCGCGCGCAGGCACTCCTTGACGTAGAGCGCGAACTCGCGCGGCTGCATCTCGCGCGGCAGGTCGCCCACGCGGCCCAGCATGCCGTTCTCGCCCGCGTCCATGTGCTCCACGCCGGTCAGGAACAGCGCGGAGGCCAGCGCGTCGTTGACGCCGCCCTCGGCGCAGTCCGCGTTGGTGTGCATGCAGATGAGCGCGATGTCGTGCCTGACCGCTGCGCGCAGCACGCGGCCGGTGGCGTCGTCCCCGGTCACGCGGCTGACCGAGGTGAAGATCGCCGGGTGGTGCGCCACGATCAGCTGCGCGCCCTGCTCGGCGGCCTCCTGCACCACCTGCTCGGTCACGTCGAGCGCGCACAGCACGCCCGTGACCTCCTGCGTGCGCTCGCCGCACAGCAGGCCGACGTTATCCCAGCTCTCGGCGAGCTCATAGGGGGCAAAGCCCTCGAGAAAGGTCAGAATATCCTGTACAGTCGTCATTTCATTCCCTCCAATGCGTCGTTGATCGCCCGCACCAGCGCACGCTGATCATCCAGCCGCTGCGGGTCGGGCTGTTCCGCGCGCTCCATGCCCGCCAGCGCGCGCCTCTCGCGCACGAGCAGATGGCGCAGGTAATCCGCCGCGCCGTCCGCGCGCAGCAGCGCGGGCGAAAACGCGCACTGCGCGAGCGGGACCTGCCTTGCCTGCCCGCCGCCGCGGGCCGCTATCACCACATAGTGCCGCCGCCCCTCGCGGCAGGGCGCTTCGCGCTCGATCGCATACCCATGCGCCCAGAGCCACTGGCGCAGCTCATAGGCCATGGTCATGGGCTGCAGGAGCAGCAGATGCGCGCCGTCCGCCGTCCAGGGCGCGGCGCGCAGGATGTCCGCGATCGTCTGCCCGCCCATTCCGGCGATGCTGACCGTGTCGCACTCGTCCGGCCGCACGGCGTCCAGCCCGGGCGCAAGGCGCAGGGACAGCGATACGCCATGCTCCTGTGCATTGCGCGCCGCGTGGCCGAGCGGGCCCGCGCCGATGTCCGACCCGATGGCGGACGCGACGCGCCCCGCGCGCAGCAGCGCGATCGGCAGCTTGCCGTGGTCCGTGCCCACGTCCGCCAGACGCGCGCCCGGCGGCACCAGCGCGGCCAGACAGGCGAGCCGCGGCGTCAATACCATACTTTCCATTGTTTCACCCAAAAAAACAGGGCCGGCTTGCGACCGCCGGCCCCGGTTTTCTCTTACTCGCCCAGAAAGGCGTTGAGCTTGGCAACCAGTTCGTCCGCATTGGTGCCGTGCACCATGCAGGCCTCCTCGATGCTCTCGCCCTGCGAAGCGGGGCAGCCCAGACAGTGCATGCCGATCTCCATAAAGAACTTCGCCGTGTCCAGATTGAGGTTGAGGACCTCGCCGATCGTGGTCTTTTTCGTAATTGCAGCCATGATGCAACCTCCTGTGATTTTATTTTGAAAACAGTATACCGCAAAAAAGGGTAAATTTCAATCACCAATCGAAAATTTTCGCACTTGCGGCAGCGGAGAAAAAAGCGCCCGGCAGGAAACAGCCGGACGCTTGTGCGCGAGAAGTATTTATCAGCCCTGTGCGCGCATTTTCGCGAAGCACTCGCTGCAGTATACCGGACGGTCGGACTTGGGTTCGAACGGAACGCGCGCCTCGCCGCCGCAGGCCGCGCAGGTCGCGGTGAAGTATTCGCGCGGGCCGCGGGCCGCGTTCTTGCGCGCGTCACGGCAGGCCTTGCAGCGCTGGGGCTCGTTCTGGAAGCCGCGCTCTGCGTAGAACTCCTGCTCGCCGGCGGTGAATACGAATTCCTTGCCGCATTCCTTGCATACTAAGGTCTTGTCTTCGTACATGATCTTTTACCTCTCCTTGATACCGTTTTCCCTCGGGAAACTGAAATTATATTGCGCACAGGCACCGCATGCCTGCCTTCGCCTATTGGGGTTTGATGGCTGCCGATTTCCGCTTGATGCGCTGGATGGCATTATCCACCGACTTGACCGGCCGATGCAGCGCTTCCGCCATTTCCTGATAGGAAAGTCCGTCCAGAAACAGTGCAAGGACCTTTGCCTCAAATTCAGACAGGAGCGTGCGGAGCTGCCGGAGCTGCTCCTCCCTCTCCTCATTGCCGATCACCAGCGATTCGGGGTCGCTCATCGGTGCCGCAACCCGGTTGCGCGCCTGCGCAAGGTCTTCAAACAGAGGTCGATCGATCGACATGGAATGGTTGAGCGGATCGTGCCGCGGCGAGGCCGCCGCACGCACGGCGGAATAGATGCGCCGCGTGACGCACAGCCGCGCGAATGCGCCGAAGGGCGCGCCGCGCGCCGCGTCGAATTCGCGGATGGCCCGCATCAGGCCGAGCATGCCCTCCTGCAGCAGGTCCTCCTCGTCCGCCCCGGCCAGAAAATAGGGGCGCGCGCAGGTCTTGACCAGCCGTGTATACCGTTTGACCAGTTCCTCCGCCGCCCGGCCGTCTCCCTGCTGCGCCTGACGGCACAGCGCCTCGTCGGCAGGTCCGGACGCGGGGGCAGTTTCGTTACCATTTCTCATGTCAAAAATTATTATAGGATAATCTTTTGGAAATGTCAAGAAAGTATTGTGCTTTTTACTATCATGCGACAAAAACCATGGTCACATTTTGTACTTCTTGACCAATCACACCGGTCTTTGTTCAACAATCACTCAACCGTGACCGACTTGGCCAGGTTGCGCGGCTTGTCGACGTCGCAGTTGCGCTCCACCGCGATATAGTATGCCAGCAGCTGCATGGGAATAATCGAAAGCGATGCGGAAAATTCATACAGGCACTTGGGCAGGCGGATGATGTGCTGGCAGACCGATTCGTCGCCGGTGAAGTCGTCGGTCGTGACGAGCACGACGGACGCGCCGCGCGCGACTACCTCGCGGATGTTGGACACGGTCTTTTCAAACAGCGCCGGCTGGGTCGCCAGCGCGACGACCAGCGTCCCCTCCTCGATCAGCGAGATCGTGCCGTGCTTGAGCTCGCCCGCGGCGTAGGCCTCGGAGTGGATATAGGAGATCTCCTTGAGCTTGAGCGACGCCTCGAGCGCGGCCGCATAGTCCAGCCCGCGGCCGAGGAAGAACACGCTCGGGCGGTTGGCGTACTGCGTGGCGATGCGCTGCATATCCGGCTGGCAGGCGAGCGTTTTCTCGATGCAGTCGGGCAGGCGCATAAGCTCGGCACACAGCGCGCGCTCGTCGCCGGTCGAGATCAGGCCGCGCGTGCGCGCGATCTTGACCGAGATCAGGTAGAGCGCGGACAGCTGCGCGGAATACGCCTTGGTCGTGGCGACCGCGATCTCCGGTCCGGCCCAGGTATAGAGCACGCCGTCCGCCTCGCGCGCAATGGTCGAGGAGACCACGTTGACCACCGCGATCGTGAACGCGCCCGCCTGCTTGGCCAGACGCATGGCGGCCAGCGTGTCCGCGGTCTCGCCCGACTGGCTGATGACGATGCACAGGTCCTTCTTGCCGATGATCGGGTTCTCATAGCGGAACTCGGACGCGACCTCGGCCGAGCAGCGGATGCGGCACATGGCCTCGATCACGCGCTTGCCCACCATGCCCGCGTGCAGCGCGGAGCCGCAGCCGATGATGTGGATGTTCTCGATCTCGCGCAGGCGCTCGTCGGTCAGGCCGTTGTCCTCAAACACGACCGCGTTGTTCTGGATGCGGGGCTTGACCGTGTCGCCCACGGCCTTGGGCTGCTCCATGATCTCCTTGAGCATGAAATGCTTGTAGCCGCCCTTTTCCGCGGCGGACAGGTCCCAGTTGACCGTCTGCACCGGCTTTTCGACCACGTCGCCGAACTCGTTCATCACGGTCACGCTGTCCGGCCGGACGATGGCGACCTCGTTGTCGTCCAGAATGATATACTGCTTGGTGCGGCTGATGATGGCGGTGATGTCCGAGGCGATCATGTTCTCGCCCTCGCCCAGACCGATGACCAGCGGATTGTCGCGCCGCGCGGCGACGATCTCCTCCGGGTTGTCCATGGACACCACGCCCAGCGCGTACGAGCCGCGGATGCGCTGCACCGCGCTGAGCACGGTCTGCGCGAGGTCCTCCTGCTTGCCGGTGTGCAGGTAGTCGACCAGATGGGCGACGGTCTCGGTGTCGGTCTCGGACTGGAACACATAGCCGTGCGCCTCGAGGCGCTCGCGCAGCTCCTTGTAGTTCTCGATGATGCCGTTGTGCACCACGGCGACCTTGCCGTGCCCGTCGCGCCCGCCGAGATGGGGGTGCGAGTTGCGGTCGGACGGCTCGCCGTGCGTCGCCCAGCGGGTGTGGCCGATGCCGCAGGTGCAGTCCAGCCCGCCCTCCTCGCGGATCTTCTCCTCGAGGTTGGAGATGCGGCCCTGCGTTTTGACCACGCGCAGGCCGTCCTTGGTGAACGCCGCGACGCCGGCCGAGTCATAGCCGCGGTATTCCAGGCTGTACAGCCCCTTGAGCAAGATCGGCAGCGCGTTCTCGCGCCCGGTAAAACCAACGATTCCACACATATCTAAATTCCTCCGAACGTAATAAAAGGATGGTAGTTTTTCGATTTTGGATATAAAAATAGTGCGTTATGCAGGAATCTGCTCTGTCCGCGCAGTCGCCCGCGCGTTTTAACAGCCTGCTCACGACCAACCCACTCATGGCCGAAGGGCACCCGCCGAAACATTCGATCAACCCTTACCTCGTCAACTGCGATACCGGCTGCACCGCAGTTCTGGCGCTTTGCTTGCTATGCAGTTTTGGTCCCCAACGGTCTCACCTCCCCGGATGCAAAATAAGGTGGATGCCAATGACACATCCACCTTATGCTGGCTGGGTTTATTATACGACAGATTCGATCACCTTGGCAACCCTTTTTGCCAAAGTATCGACCTGTTCGCTGTCCGTTCCCTCCACCATGACGCGCACGAGCGCCTCGGTGCCCGAGGGGCGGACCAGAATGCGGCCGTTTTCGCCGAGCGCGGCGGCCGCCTCGTCGATCGCGGCCTTGACCGCGGGCAGCTCCTGCAGCGTGGCCTTGCGGTCGTTCGGGACCTTGACGTTGATCATCTCCTGCGGCCACGGCACGACCTCCGCCGCGATCTCCGAGCACTTCCTGCCGCTCTCCTTGAGGATGGACATGAACTGCAGCGCGGTCAGCTCGCCGTCGCCCGTGGAGGCGTATTCCAGAAAGATGACATGGCCGGACTGCTCGCCGCCCAGGATGTAGCCCTTCTGCAGCATCATCTCGAGCACATAGCGGTCGCCCACGTTGGAGCACTCGATGCGCATGCCGTTTTTCTTCGCGTAGGCGTGCAGGCCCATGTTGGACAGCACGGTCGCCACGAACGCGCCGCCGCGCAGCTTGCCCTGCTTTTTCATGTGCGCCGCGCACACGGCCATGATGCGGTCGCCGTCCAGCTCCTCGCCGTTCTCGTCCACGATCAGGCAGCGGTCCGCGTCGCCGTCAAACGCGACGCCCAGATCGAAGTCGCCCTTCTTGACGCGCTCCTTGAGCGGGCCCAGATGGGTCGAGCCGCAGCCCTCGTTGATATTGATGCCGTCCGGCTCGTAAAAGCGGATCTCGGCCTTGCACTCGACCAGACGCATCAGGCGCTCGACCGTGGTCGAGGACGCGCCGTTGGCGCAGTCCACCGCCACGCGCAGGCCGGACAGGTCGCCGCGGATGGTCTCCGCGAGGTGGTCGGTGTATTCCACGACCGGGTCGATCTTGCTCTGCAGCACGCGGCCCAGCTTTTCATGCGTGGCCTTGGGGATGGACTCGAAATCGTCGATCAGGTCCTCGATGCGGGCCTCGGTCTCGTCCGGCAGCTTATAGCCGTTGCCGGCGAAGATCTTGATGCCGTTGTACTCAAACGAATTGTGGCTGGCCGAGATGACGATGCCCGCGTCCGCCTTGTGCTTGATGGTCAGGTACGCGACCGCCGGCGTCGGGATGACGCCGAGCAGCTCGACATCCGCGCCGACCGAGCAGATGCCCGCCACGAGCGCGTTTTCCAGCATATCGGACGAGATGCGCGTGTCCTTGCCGATCAGCAGCTTGGCCTTGCCGCCGTGGCCGGCCTCCTGCGTGAGCGCATAGGCGGCCGCCGCGCCGATCTTAAAGGCGAGCAGCGCGTCCAGCTCGGAATTGGCCACACCGCGCACGCCGTCCGTTCCAAAATATCTACCCAAGATAAAACACCCAACTTTCTGTATGATAAAGGCGGTTTTACAGCATCTGCTGCCCGTCCGCCGGTTCCATGTTCAAATGGCGGTAAGCCTGCAGCGTCACGCAGCGCCCGCGCGGCGTGCGGCTCAAAAAGCCGATCTGCATGAGATACGGCTCGTAAACGTCCTCGAGCGTGATCGCTTCCTCGCCGATCGTGGCCGCGAGCGTGTCCAGACCGACCGGTCCGCCGCCGTAGTTGCGGATGATGCTCGAGAGCATCATGCGGTCGATGTTGTCCAGCCCGAGCTCGTCGATCTCGAGCGCGCGCAGCGCCATGTCCGCGCTCTGCTTGTCGATCGTGCCCGTGCCGCGCACCTGCGCAAAATCGCGCACGCGCCGCAGCAGGCGGTTGGCGATGCGCGGCGTGCCGCGGCTGCGGCGGGCGATCTCATAGGCGCCCTCGTGCGCGCAGGGCACGTTCAGGATGCCGGCCGAGCGCTCGACAATGCCGCAAAGCTCGTCCGGTGAATACAGCTCGAGCCGCAGCATGACGCCGAAGCGGTCGCGCAGGGGGTTGGTCATCTGGCCGGCGCGCGTGGTCGCGCCGATCAGCGTAAAGCGCGGCAGGTCGATGCGGATCGACCGCGCCGAGGGCCCCTTGCCGATGATGATGTCCAGCGCGAAATCCTCCATCGCGGGATAGAGGATCTCCTCGACCGCGCGGTCGAGCCGGTGGATCTCGTCGATGAATAAAATATCATTTTCCGAGAGGTTTGTCAACAAAGCCGCCAAATCTCCCGCTTTTTCGATCGCGGGACCGCTGGTCACGCGGATGTTGACGCCCATCTCCGCCGCGATGATGCCCGCCAGCGTGGTCTTGCCCAGACCGGGCGGGCCGTAGAGCAGCGTGTGGTCGAGCGGCTCGCCGCGCAGCTTTGCCGCCTCGATGTACACCCGCAGGTTTTCCTTGACCTTGGTCTGGCCGATGTAATCGTCCAGCGTTTTGGGGCGCAGCGAGTTCTCGGTCTCGTCCTCGGAAAGCTGGCGCGTGGAAATGATGCGCTCGTCGTCGGCCATGCCGCCGGAAAATTCGATGCTCAAGCCTACACTCCCTTACTGCTGTTTGGCCAGTTTTTTCAGGCACTGGCGGATGATCTCGTCCGCCTCCATGCCCGCGGCGTCCATGCCCTCCATGGCGTGGAGCGCCTCGGCCTGCGTATACCCCAGCACCATGAGCGCGGCGACCGCCTCCTGCGTGTGGTTGACGCCGCCGGCCGCCACGGCCGCCGCCACGGGCGACGCCGCCGACGCGGTCTCCAGCTGCTCCTTGCTCATTTTGTCCCGCAGCTCGAGCACGATGCGCTGGGCGATCTTTTTGCCGATGCCCGGCGCCTGCGTGAGCATTTTCTCATCCCCGGTGATGATGGACAGCGCCAGCCGGTCGGGCGGCGCGACGGACAGGATGGACAGCGCGGCCTTGGGGCCGACGCCCGACACCCCGAGCATCATCTCAAAGCAGGAACGCTCCTCCTCGTCGATAAAGCCGTACAGCTCAAAGACGCCCTCGCGCACGTTGAGATAGGTCAGAAGCCGCGCGTGCGCGCCGGTCTTGAGCTTTCCGATCGTGTTCTGCGAGGCGTGGCACGCATAGCCCACGCCGCCGCAGTCGATCACCGCAAGCCCCTGCTGGAGCACGGTGACCGTGCCGTCTACATAGTAAAACATCTATTTCAGTTCCTCGTATCGTTTTGCCTGTCTGGAGTGGCCGTGGCAGATGGCCAGGGCGAGCGCGTCCGCCGCGTCGTCCGGCCGGGGGAGCTTTGTCAGGTGCAGGATGCTCTTGGTCATCTCCATCATCTGACGCTTTTCCGCGCTGCCGTAGCCGACGACCGCCATCTTGACCTGATTGGGCGTATAGGAAAACGGCGTCAGCCCCTTCTGCGCGAGCGCGAGCAGGATGACCCCGCGCGCCTGCGCCACCTGGATGCCGGTCGTGATGTTCTTGGAGAAGAACAGCTCCTCGATGGCGACCTCGTCCGGGCGGAAGGTGTCCACCAGCGTGCAGATGTCGTCATAGATCTCGCACAGCCGCAGGTGCATGGGCATGCCGGGCGCGGTTTTGGCCGCGCCGTACTGCACGGGCGTAAATTTCACATTGTCAAACCGCACCACGCCGTAGCCGATCGTGCCGTAGCCGGGGTCGATGCCTAAAATCGTCATAGATACAACCTCTGCCTTTAACCTTAATATCTTACCATGAATCCCGGTTGCTTGCAACAATTTATTAGACGAAAAAGGTGGCGAAAACGCCGCCTCTTTTGTGCTTTTGCCTTATTTTGGCGCGGGATTTGCCGCCGCAGCGGGACGCAGAAGAGGGAGCGGCGGTGCCGCTCCCTCTTCTCTCGATTGAAACTACAGTTTCAAACGAATATTCCGCTGTCTACGCGCGCCTTTCAGGCACACTTGACAGCGGTTTGTATAAAAACCCACGCGCATGTCGCGGGTTTTTATGAGGCCGTAG
>CALWJG010000025.1 GCA_944380945.1 uncultured Agathobaculum sp.
AGGGTGAACACCTCGTCGATCGCGTCCGCAACGTGCAGGTCGCTCATGCGCTTCTCGACCGCCGCGGGCAGGCCGAGCGCCACGGCCTTGAGCTCGTCGTCCACCGGCTCGGCCTCGGTCGGAGCCGGGATAACGCCGTCAAAATACTTCTTGGTCATGGCGATGGTGCGGTTGACCAGATTGCCCAGCACGTTTGCCAGATCCGAGTTGACGCGCTCGCAGATCAGCTCGTAGGAGATCACGCCGTCGTTGGCAAAGGGCATCTCATGCAGCACATAGTAGCGCACCGCGTCCACGCCGAACAGGCGCACCAGATCGTCCGCGTAGATCACGTTGCCCAGCGACTTGGACATTTTGCCCTCGCCCACGAGCAGCCACGGATGGCCGAACACCTGCTTGGGCAGGGGCTCGCCCAGCGCCATCAGGAAGATCGGCCAGTAGATGGTGTGGAAGCGGATGATGTCCTTGCCGATCAGGTGCACGTCCGCGGGCCAGAACTTCTTGTAATGCTCGTCGTGGTTGCCGTCCGGGTCGTAGCCGCAGAAGGTGATATAGTTGGTCAGCGCGTCCAGCCAGACGTAGACCACGTGGCCCGGGTCAAAGTCCACCGGCACGCCCCAGGAGAACGAGGTGCGGGACACGCACAGGTCCTGCAGGCCGGGCTTTAAGAAGTTATTGACCATCTCGTTCTTGCGGGACTCCGGCTGGATGAACTCGGGGTGCTCCTCGATGTGCTTCATCAGGCGGTCGGCGTACTTGCTCATGCGGAAGAAGTAGGCTTCCTCCTCCGCGTCCTCGACCGGCCGGCCGCAGTCCGGGCAGCAGCCGTTTACCAGCTGGGACTCGGTCCAGAAGGACTCACAGGGCTTGCAGTACTTGCCCTTGTAGCTGCCCTTGTAGATGTCGCCCTGATCGTGCAGCTTTTTGAAGATCTTCTGCACCTTTTTCTCGTGCATGGGGTCGGTGGTGCGCACGAACTTGTCATAGGTGGTGTTCATCAGGTCCCAGATGCGCTTGACCTCGCCCGCGACCTTATCGACGTGCTCCTGCGGGGTGATGCCCGCGGCCTCGGCCTTGTCCTGGATCTTCTGGCCGTGCTCGTCCGTGCCGGTCTGGAAGTACACGTCGTAGCCGGTCAGGCGCTTGTAGCGCGCGATCGCGTCGGCGAGCACGATCTCATAGGTGTTGCCGATGTGCGGCTTCGCCGAGGTGTAGGCGATCGCCGTTGAGATATAATAGGGTTTCTTGTCCATGGTTTTGCTCTCCTTTATTTTCATTTTGTGTGGATTATCTTGTTTTTATCAGGGCATACAGCTCACTGTCCAGCAGCTTGCCGCGCTTGTATACGCTCAGGTGCTTTGTCCCCTCGTGCGTAAAGCCGTTTTTCTCCAGCACGCGGCAGGACGCGCGGTTGCGGCTGAACGGCTCGGCAAAGATGCGCACGATGTCCCACGCCGCAAAGCCGCGGGCGCACATCTGCCGCACGGCCTCGGTCGCGATGCCTTTTCCCCAGAACGGCCTGCCGAACCAGCAGCCCAGCTCGGCGCTTTTGCGGGCAACGTCCGTCCCGCGCGTGAGCGAGACGCTGCCGGCGAACACGCCGTCCACCTCGACCGCGCAGAACAGCGCCTCGTCCGGGCCGGCGGCGCAGCACAGCGCGATAAAATCGCGCGCGTCCTGTTCGGCATATGGGTGCGGAAACACGTCGCGCAGGTTGGCGGCGACGCCCTCGTCGTTCGCCAGCGCGGCGCAGGGCGCGGCGTCCGCCTCGCACCACGGCCGGAGCGTGATATTCATGTATCCCACGTCCTTTCCAACCAGCCGCGCAGCGCGGCGATCTGCTCGGGTGTATGGAAGTAATGCTCGCTTCCGGGCACAATGGTTAGCCCGGCACTAAAGCGGCCTGCGAAGGACTCGACTGTATCCCGCTCGCACATCTCATCCCGCTCACCGTACAGGATATCCGTGGGGATATCCCACCGGTCTATCGGATGCCCGCACACATGGCGGTAGTAATCCCAACGGAGCGTCTGGCCGATCGGGGTCTCGATCTGTCCCTCGGCGTGCAGCCGTTCTTCGCTGACGCCAAACCAGCGCATCATGTTTTCGATCAGGCGGCGCATATCGACAACCGGCGACAGGAACCACGCCCGCTCGACCGGCTGTTCCGCCAGCGCAAGCAGGCTGAAATACGCGCCCAGACTGTTTGCGAACAGTCGGATGTGCTCCCACCTACCTGCGAGTGCGCGGAAAACCGCCTGTATCTCGGGCACACAGACCTGCGGGATGCACTGCGCGCTGTCCGCCCGGCGGTCACCATGCTCGGGCAGGTCAAAGCTCAAAACCTGCCAGCCATGCACCGCTGCAATCTCCGCCAGTGTGCTGACCGGGACATCAGCCTTGTGCGAACCGCTGCCGTGCACTGCCAGAACAATGCGTTCTGACGCTTCTCCCCATAAGAGGGCGGGAATGTGTTCTATCTGTATGCTTTGCTGTTTCATATGCGTTTTCCTTTGGATCGCGGCATAAAAAAACCTCATCCCAGCGAAACCTTTCGCTCAAGGACGAGGACAAGACTGTCACCGTGTTACCACCTTGCTTCACGCGCCCCTCGCGGCGGCGCGTCTCAGCGGGTACTGCCATACCCTGACCCTGTAACGGGGATCCCCCGCCGCAGCCTTACCGCGTTTTTTCGGCTCGGTGCGGGGCTCCAAGGCCATTTTCCGCGCGCGCCTTCCGCATCCCGCTCGCACCGTCCGGGACTCGCTTTGCCGTATCTCGCGCCGTACTTTCCTTTTCATTGCCTGTAACGGTATCATTATAGCACCCTGTTTTTTGCCTGTCAAGCGCGCAAAACGGCGGCGGGATGCGCCCGCCGCCGTCCTTTTGGCATGTCTGCTGTTTATTCTGTCTCCGCCGGCGCCTCTTCTGCCGGGGCTTCCTCCGCCGTGGCTTCCTCTGCCGGAGCCTCCTCCGCGCCAGAGGACTGCTCCGCCGGCGGGCTTTCCGGCTCTGCCGGCTGGGGCTGGATGGTGCCGACATACACCACCTCGTCGCGCTTGACATAATTCGAGGTGTTGGCCAGCTCCTCGGTCGTCTGGCCGTTCTCGGTGATGATCTTATAGGTGCGGGTGGAATAGCCCGTGATGCCGCTGACCTCGACGCGGCTCTGCCCCACCATCATGGAGTTATCCTTTTTCTCCACGCGCTGCGGCCAGTAGGTTTCGAGCACCTCGGTGCGGGTGGTGACCGTCTTATCCGTCGTCTTGGTGCCGATGATGGTCATGGTCAGCTCGCCGTTCGACTGCTCCGCGAGGATCTTGACCGGATAATCCGTGTCGTTTTTGAAGCAGAAGTCCGGTCCGCCCCAGGACACGGTCGCGTCCTCGCCCAGCGGGGTGTAGGAGACCGTAAACGAGTGGTTGACGCGCTGGGTGACCTCCAGATCGGCGCGCAGCACTGCCATATACAACGTAGACGAGGGCTGGCACACGCCGCCGCCGACCTCGTCGATGATCTCGTTGCCCGAATACGCGCCCGCGGACTGGTAGCCGCGCTCGGTCGTGCGTTCGCCGACCACATTGTTATAGGAAAACTCGTCGCCCGGGTTGAGGATGGTGCCGTTGATCGCCGCCGCCGCCAGACGCACATTGTTCGTGCGCGGCACGTTGGCCTCGCTCAGCGAGGTCGCGCAGCTGGCGAGCGTATCGCGGAACAGCGCCTCCTTCAGCTGCTCTGCGGTCACCTTGGCCGGCGTGATCGTGACCGGGATAGTATAGGGGGCTGCCGAACCGTCCCCAATGATGGCGCGCGCCTCCTCGATATCGAACTGCACGCCCACCTTTTCCGGGATGATGGTCGTGCCGTCCTCCTTGCTGACCGTCGCGCTGACCGGGTCGCCGATCATCTCGGCGGCGATCTTGTCAATGTCGATCGCGGGCGTCTCGCTCAGCTCGACCGTCACCTCATACGGCTCGAAATCCATCAGGCGGATCTTTTCCGCCAGCGTCTGCTCGACCGCCGCCGTGTCAAAGCTGACGCCCGGCTTGCCGGCGTAAATGGTCATGGTATCCGTGCCGACCTCGCAGGTGGGCTCGACCGGCTCGGTCAGCGCCTGGGCGGAGATCTCCTCGAGCGCGGCGGTCAGGCCGTCCTCATCCACCGTGGCGGCGATCTGCGCCTCATTTAACCCGAACAGCGCCTTGAGCACGTTCCACATGCGCACGATCGGGTTGCCCGTGCGGCCGACGGCAAAGGCGTTTTCCGCCGACTGCTCGCTGTCCACGCTGTCGAGCACATCCTCGACCGGGATATCGTAGGTCGTCTCATAGATCGTGACCGACACATTCTGCCCCGCGTACAGCGCCGGGCTCTCCTGCTCGATCTTTTCCGCCGCGGCCGCGCGGTCCATCCCACTGACCGGGATCGTCCCCACGGTCACGCCCGGGAACACATGCGGATAGAGGAAAGTGAATGCACACAGCGCGGCCAGCAGCACCACGAGCATGCCGCCCGCGATCATGGCCGCCAGCGGCACGCGCACCTTGCCCCTGCGCTTTGCCGTATCCGGCGTTTTCGGCGCAGCCCCGCCGGCAGCTGCCTTCGCCCTGCGCTTCACCGCATGCGCCCCTTTCTTTATTTTTTTCACCTGGCTGTCCAACATGGCCTTCCCCTTTATCATGGAACTTATATATGCGGATACGCGCCCCAACATACGGGGCGCAGCAAAAGCGGCGGCGCGGTACGGCCGCCGTTTTTCGACAGAATCCATCCTTTATATTATATACGGCGGCCGCGGGTCAAGCAATAACAATTCGGTTACATAATTCCGGGCAAAAGCGCGTCTGTTTTGTGAGAAATGCGCGTCTGCCGCATTTTTTCAATCAAAGGCGCTGTTTCCGCTCCAGCGAACCGAGGAGCCGCCCGCGATGCAGGGATCATTTGGAAATACAAAAGCACCCGCCAAAAAGGCAGGTGCTTTGCTGTTTTACTTTTGCCGTCAGGCCGCGTCCGCCGTCCCGCGCGGGAATACCCGCCGCCGCACGGCGAAATAGCACGCCAGATGCGCGCAGAGCGTCAGCGCCCACGAGATCGGGTAGGACACATACAGGCTGAACAGCGTGTGCTGCCACTGGAAGACCGTGAAGATCCAGACGACGCGGAACACGCACGCGCCGATCAGCGACACCAGCATGGGCAGGATGGAATACCCCAGCCCGCGCACGCTGCCCGCCACCACGTCCATCATGCCGCACAGGCAGTAGGTCACGCTGACCACGCCCAGACGCATCATGCCGTAGCCGATGACCTCGCTCTCGCCCGAGTAGATGCCCAGCAGGCTCTGCCCCAGCAGATGCGCGCCGTTGCCCAGCGTCAGGCCGATCAGCAGCACGATCACAAGGCACCGCGCCAGCACCTGATCGATGCGGCGGAACTGCTTGGCGCCCATGTTCTGGCTGGTGAAGCTCAGCGAGGTCTGGTAGAGCGCGTTCATCGCCGTGTAGACAAAGCCCTCGATGTTGCTCGCCGCGGTGTTGCCCGCCACCACGGTCGCGCCGAACGAGTTGACCGAGGACTGGATGAGCACGTTGGAAATGTTGAAGATCACGCTCTGCAGGCCGGCGGGCAGGCCAACCTGCATCATGCGCGCGAATTTATCCCGGTGGAACCGCATGCGCTTGAGATTGACGTTGCACATGCCGTCCTGCCGCATCAGGCAGAGCATGATCAGCGCGGCCGAGACGATCTGCGAGAGCACAGTCGCCGCCGCCACGCCGGCCACGCCCATGTGCAGCACGATGACGAAAAACAGGTCGCCCGCCACGTTGGCCACGCCGGCCAGCGTCAGGAAATACAGCGGCCGGCGGGTGTCCCCCACCGCGCGCAGGATCGCCGCGCCGAAGTTGTACAGCATGGTCGCCGGCATGCCGATGAAGTACACGCGCATGTACAGCACCGCCTGATCGAGCACCTCGGCGGGCGTCGCCATCCACACCAGCATGGGGCGCGCGAGCAGCATGCCCGCGGCGATCAAAATGAATCCGCCCGCCAGCGCGGTGATCAGCGCGGTCTGCACGGTCTCCTGCGCGTCGTCAAAGTCGTTCGCGCCGCGGAAGCGCGCGACCAGCACGTTCGCGCCCACGGAAATGCCGATGAAAAAGTTGACCAGCAGGCTGATCAGCGAGCTGGTCGAACCGACCGCCGCCATGGCCTCGCTGCCCACAAACCGGCCGACCACGATGATATCGGTCGCATTGAACACCAGCTGCAGCACGCCCGAGCAGATCAGCGGGACCGCGAACAGCAGGATGCGGCTGAGCAGCGGCCCGCGGCACATATCGATCTCATACGATTTCCTCATTTGGTTCCTTCCTTCCTGAACCAATATCCTACTCTTTCCGCTCGGCGAAGTCAATCGCTAAAGCGCCGGTTTTTGCCCGCGCAGCGCGGCCGGATTCGTGCACAGTACCGCCTTTTCGCCCATAAAACGCCAAAAACCGGGAACGCCCGATGCGGCGTCCCCGGAATTGTGCGGATCGTATGCGCTATGCCAGCCACTGCAGGGCCGTATCGCCGGTCAGGCTGCTCAGCCCGTAGACGAACAGGATCTCGTCCGCCGGGTTTTCCGCCAGCCAGTCCGAGATGGTCTGCCGCTTGAAGTAGCGCAGGTCGATCAGGTCGATCGTGCGGTACTCCTCGGCCAGAAAGGGCGCGAGCGCGTGCGCGTAGGAATCCTTGACCACCAGCAGGCGGCGGTCGCTGTCCGCATTGGTCTGGATGTGCACGCGCGCGTGGTTGCCGCTCAGGAACACCGGGTATTTGTCCGCCTGCTCCAGATAGGCGCGGAAATACAGGCCCTGCTGCGTGACCGGCTCTTCCCGGTTGGCGTCGTAGACCGTGACCGTGGCCTGCAGCGCGGGATCGGTCCACAGCTCGAGCGTGTCGGGCGCGGTCAGCCACAGGCCGCTTTTGGCGTAGCTGGTGCCGTAAAAGCCGGGCGCCCGCTCGACAGCGAACGCCTCCTGCGGCACGGAGGACGCCTGCTTCTCCTCCATCAGCCGCGCATAGGCGCGGTAGGCGCCCGCGGTCGTCCAGTGGTGGTCCGTGCGGTAGTAGAGCGTCTCCGGCCGGTCGGCTTCGCGGAAGGCCTCCAGCAGGTCCACCCACTGCACGCTGTCCCCGGCGAGCCGCCGCGCCTCCTCGAGCAGCGTATCGTCCGGATAGGGCAGGTGCAGGCGGGGCAGCTTGTCCGATACCACCGCGCCCGCGGACGGCACGGCCATCAGATAGACCGGCGCGTCCTGCTGCGCGGCAAAGGCCGTGATGGCCTGCATATTGTCCCACAGGATCTGCCGGTCAGCCGAGACCGGTGCGGGAAACAGCCAGCCGTCCGCCCCGCGGACGATCTCGCCCACTGCATTCTGCCCCTCGGCCTGCCGCTGGTAGGCGTTCAGGCCGACAAGCGCCTCCCGCCCTGGGAAGTGGTCGGCCAGATAGCGGTCGATGTCCGCAAACAGGCTGCCGTCCGCAAGGGACGCGGCCGTGGGCTGCGGCGCGGCCGCCAGCACGCGCTTTTCCTTTTCCGAAAGCGTCTCGCGCGGCAGCAGCCAGAACGCGGCCTGTCCCGCGGCCAAAGCCCCCGCGAGCAGCAGCGCCACGGCCCGCGGATGACGAAATTGCATATCCTTCCCCTTCCCTCTCAAAACCGGAAATACAAAAACGGGTTGTAGCTCTGGGCGGCGAGCGCCGCCGTGCACAGCACGAGCAGCGCCAGACTGCCCGCCGGCACGCCCCAGCGCAGGGCCGCCGTGCGGCCCCACCGGCGGCGCAGGCGCACCGATACCGGCTGGCTGAGCACCGCCCCGGCGAGCAGCAGCGGCAGATAGGACAGCACCCACACCGCCGCCTCCCGGCTGATCAGGCCGCCCGCGGGCGAAAACAGGGACGCGATATACGCGCCCAGCGCGCCCGGATCCTCAATGCCGAACAGCACCCAGCCGAACGCCACCAGCGCCAGCGTGAGCACGCGGCGCAGCGCATACGGCAGGCGCGCGAGCCGCGCCTCGCCCAGCAGGCGCTCGGCGGTCAGCAGCACGAAGTAGTACAGCCCCCACAGCACATAGTTCCACGCCGCGCCGTGCCACAGGCCGGTCAGCGCCCAGACGATGAGCAGATTGCGCACCGTGCGCGCCATGCCGCGGCGGCTGCCGCCCAGCGGGAAGTACACATAATCGCGGAACCAGCGGCTGAGCGTGATGTGCCAGCGCCGCCAGAACTCCCGGATGCTGTGCGCCGCATAGGGGTAGCGGAAGTTGACCGGCAGCTCAAAGCCGAACAGGCGGCCCAACCCGCGCGCCATGTCCGAATAGCCGGAAAAATCAAAGTAGATCTGCAGTGTGAACGCCGCCGCGCCCGCCCACGCGCCCAGCACGCCCGTGCCGTCCGGCAGCGCGCGCAGGCCGTTCCACAGCGCGCCCATGGGGTTGGCGAGCAGCATTTTCTTGCCCAGGCCGCACAGCAGCAGGCAGAAGCCGTTCGCGAGCTTGTTCCAGGTCTCCTCGCGGCCGGTCAGCTGCCCGCGCAGCTCGCCGTAGCGCACGATCGGCCCGGCGATCAGCTGGGGGAAAAAGGTCATGTAGGCCGCAAAGCGCACCGGACTGTCCTCCGCCGGCACCGCGTGCCGGTAAACGTCCAGCACATAGGACACCACCTGAAAGGTGTAGAACGAAATGCCCAGCGGCAGCGGGATCGCGCCCGGCAGCAGCCCCTCCAGTCCGAGGTTTTGCAGCACAAAGCCGGTGTATTTGAACGCCACGAGCAGCCCCAGATCGAGCGCGAGCGCCGCGATCAGCCAGCGCCGCCGGGCGCGCCGGACGGTGCAGGCCGCCATGCGGCGGCCGATCAGCCAGTTGACGAGCGCAGTCAGCAGGATGACCGGCAGGAACCACGGCTCGCCCCAGCCGTAAAACACCAGATTGGCCGCGAGCAGGAACGGGTTGCGCCACCGCCGCGGCAGGATATAATAGCCCGCCAGCACGGCGGGCAGAAAGAAATACAGAAAAATCAGGCTGGCGAAGCTCACTGCCGCACCGCCTTTACGGGTGCAGCAGGCTGCGCACGGCGGACTTGGCCGCCGTGTTGTCCGCCGTCACGCAGAACACCACATACACGCCGTCCTGCTCGAGCACGGCGCTTTCCAGCTTGGGCACTTCCTCGGGCTTGTAGTCCGAATAGCCCGCGATCCAGCTGTCGGTAAACGCCTGCAGCTGCGCGGCGATCTCTCCGGCCGCCGCCGCGTCCACAGCCTCGAACACGGCCGCGCTCTCCGCGGTCGCGCCGCTGCCGACATAGGCCGCGCCGTCCGCCGCGAGCGACGGGTCCACGCTGTAAAACCGGCACGCGCCGGCGGTATCCATATCGGTCATCTGGTCGGTGAAGGACAGCTCCTCCCCCAGCCGGTCCCGCGCGGCCGCGGGGTCGAGCGCGGTCTTTGCGCCGCAGCCCGCCGCCAGCAGGCACAGCGCCGCCGCGCACGCCGCGGCGATCTGTTTGCTTATCCGTCTCATTTACTCTGCGCCTCCGCGATCTCCCGTTTGAGCAAATCCGCCCATTTCGCCGTGTATTCCTTCGCGGGATGGATGCCGTCCGCCGCCGCATCCGCGGGCAGGCAGCCGTCCGTCCCGGCCAGCGCGGCAAAAGAATCGACGTAGACCGCGCCGTTTTCCTGCGCGACCTGCGCGATCTCTGCGTTGCACGCGCGGATCGAGGCGTTGTTGGTGTTGTCCTCGTTTTTGGCTGATGCCTCGGCGGAGACCGGCGGATTCGCGGCAAGATAGATGACCGCGTCCGGGCAGGCGGCGCGCGCGGCGTCGATCACCCTGCCGTACTGCTCCGTGAACGCCTGCCGGTTGCTCCAGCCCAGCTCATTCTCGCCAAAGAAGAACACGATGTTGGCAAAGTCCCTGCCCTCAAGCAGGCCGATGACCGGCGTTTGGGTGTCCTCCCCCTGCAGCATGGGCTGCTCGAATACACTGTTCACATTCAGCCCCACGCGGTAAAAGCACGCTGCACCGGGCAGCGCGTCATAGGTAAAAAAGCTCTCGATGTAAGAATTGCCGACCAGCGCTGTATCCGCATAGGCGGCCTGCGGCGCTGGCTGCGTTGTCTGTGCCGCCTGCGCGGCCTGATCTGTCCCCCCGTTTTGCTGCGCCGATGCGGGCTGTCTGCCGCAGCCGGTCAGGCAGGCGGCGGCCAGCAGCCCCACAGCGATCGTTCGCGCTTTCAATATTGCTCCATCCTTTCCTTGCGTCTGTCCGTTTGCGGACAGCTTCTTTTATACCACAAATGGCAGGCGCAGGCAACAAAGGTAACAACACTGTTGCTGAATTGATACTGAACTGATAACTTGGAAAAGCGTTTCCCCACCCGCCGGCGGTTTTGCGGACTGCCGGCAGGCGCGGCATCCACCGGGCAGGCGAAACACGCCCCGTCCCGGGTGCAGAAAGGCGGCGGCCCGATCGGACCGCCGCCTCGCATTTTATCTTTTCCGTTATTACAGGACATCCTCACACAGCCGCATCAGGATCACCGCAAGCTGCGCGCGGGTCGCGCTGCCCTTGGGGGAGAGCATGGCGCCCGATGTGCCCGTGATCAGGCCCTCGCCGCCGGCCCACTGCATCGCCGGCACGGCATAGTGGCTGATCTGCGCCGCGTCTGCATATTCGTGGAGGGACATGCCGCCCTGCTCCGCGTCATAGCCCTTAGACTGCGCATAGCGGTACAGGATGACCGCCAGCTGCTCCCGGGTGATCGGCTCGTTCGGTGCAAACGAGAAATCCGTGATCCCGTTGACCAGCCCCAGTCCGGCCGCCCAGCTGACCGCGTCTGCATAATAGACATCGGACGAGACATCCGCGAAGTCCACCGCATTCGCGTGCGGTTCACCCTCCATACGGTACAGGATCGTGACGACCATGCTGCGGGTCGCCGCATCGTCCGGGCTGAAGCGGTTCGCACTGGTGCCGTTCATCATATTGTTTTCGGATACATAGGCCACGGCGTCCGCAAACCATGCGCCCGCCGGCACGTCTGCAAAGCCGTCGGCCGCCGTCCGGAAGCTGCGGGTCTCGCCCCAGCAGGTCTCGCCTTCCACCTCCGCGTAGGCGGCGTAATAGTAGACCGTATCCGGCTCGAGAGAAACGCCCCACGCCGCGGTATCAAACTGCAGCTCTGCGCTCGTCCCGCTCACGCGGTCCGCACCGAGCTCGGTCAGCGATGCCGGGGCCGTGCCCAGACACATGCCGATCTCGCTGACCGGCACGTTGGATTCCACCGCGCCGCACAGCACAGCGCCGGACGCAGTGATATCCTCCGCCGCTCCGGTCGTCACTGTGACCTCGGCCGGCTCCTCCTCAACGACCGCGCCCGCGATCGGCGTCGTCAGCACGTTTTTATTGCAGCGGTACAGGGACAGGCCGTACCCCACCGGGCTGAAATCCCCCAGCCCGTATGCCAGGCAATCCTCCCAGCGGAAGCTGTTGATCTGCACGCCGCGCCCGCTGGTGTTGTCGTAAATCGTGATCTCGTCCGCGCTCACCGCATAGATCATCGCGATGTGCTGCGAATCGGTAAACGTGCTCTTATACTGGATCAGGTCGCCCGGCTGCGACTGCCGCAAAAGCGACAGCACCGCGTCGTTGCCGCCGAGCGTGGCGCCGAGCTCATCCCAATCGCTGTTTGCGTTGAGCAGCGTCTTATAGCCGTATTCGTTTACCGCCTGCGTCGGGATCGCGACGCCAAACAGCTGCATGGAGATCTCATGCAGGAACGCATAGCAGCCCGAACGGATGCCGGGCACATCAAAGGTGTGATAGGAGGCGTCCTTGTACGGGCTGACGCTGCTGATCTGCTGCAGCCGGCTCTGGATCGCAGATGCCGGGGAGGCGGCAAAGGCTGCCGGCATCATCCCGGCGAGCAGGCAAAATGACAGCAGCGCCGCTATGATCTTTTTTCTCATGTAGTTTCCCTCGCTTTGCTTTTGGTCACATCCTGCGGATGGATACACACCGGATTATACCACAAACCTGCCGCCGCCGCAACACAGCGGCGGATTTCATGTCGCATTTTCGCATCCGCAGGCTTGCCGGATGCGCCGGTAAAACCGGCGGGCATTCTCCAGATCCCGGCTGTTCGGGTGCCCCTTGGCGATACCGCCCACCAGCTTCCACGGGCCGAACGTATCATAGCCCCGGCAGCCGAACGTGCCCAGCACCGGACAGCCCTTTTCCGCCGCGACCGCGGACAGCACCCTGGGACCCGTGCCCTTGGCTGCGCCGTAGGTGCAGACGAAAAACACCGGCCTGCCCTGCGGCAGATACTGCCGCGCGAACTGGATGACGCCCGCATGGAATTTCCCAAAGTACACGCCGGAGGCGAAGCCGATGCAGTCATAGTCCTCCAGATGCACAGCCTGCCGCGCCGTCGCGTCGATCAGGTCGGCGTCCCCCTCCTCCGCCATGGCCTGAATCACCCGCAGCGTGTTGCCGTGATGGCGGGAGTAATAGCAGATCGCAGTTTTCATCGGGTTTGCCTCCTCAGATGATAATGCCCTCGCAGTGGTCGATCTCGTGCTGGATGATCTGCGCGGTCCAGCCGGTGAAGGTCTTGATGCGCTGCTGGAACTTCTCATTCTGCCAGCGCACCTTGATGGTCTGCCAGCGCTTGGCCGGACGCACGCCGGTCAGGGACAGGCAGCCCTCCTCGGCGTCGTACGGGCCGGACCGCCTGATGATCTCCGGATTGAACATGACCATGTATTCCCCTTCGTTGTCAAAGGCGATGATGCGCTTGTTCACGCCGATCATGTTGGCCGCCATGCCTACGCAGCCGTCCCTGTGGTGCGCGAGCGTCTCCAGCAGGTCGGCCGCGGTCTGCAGATCGGCCGGCACGGCGGGCTCGGCCTTCTGCGCCAGAAAGGCTTGGTCTTTGCAAATCTCCCGGATCATCGTTGTTCCTCCTCATATTGCCGGATCGCCGCCGCGATGGTCTCCGCCGCCAGGTGCGAGCCCTGTTCATTGGGATGCACCCCGTCGGCAGCATAGAGCTCCTGCGTATCGGCCAGCTCGTAAAACCGCTGTCCGACCGCCGCGAGCAGCGCGTGATTGTCCCCGGCCGCTTTGCGGCAGGCCGCGGCGAGCCCGCGCGCCATCTGCCCGTACTCCCAGCCCTTGGCGGCGAGTGCGGTGCTCCCTCGCTGGTAGGCCCAGGTGGCATAGAGCACCGGCACCGCGCCGTTTGCCCGGATCAGGGCGCACAGCCGCCCCACGCTGTCATAAAACCGCGCGGGCGCGCTGAACGGGCCGTGGCTCATCTCCTGCAGCACTACAAAGTCCCAGCGCTCCGCCGCGAGCGCCGCCTGCGTCCGCGCGCCCAGACGGGTCGCCGGGTTCAGGTGTTCGGCCAGCCGCGCCCCGCCGCGGGTGTGGGAAACGACCGCCGCGCCGGTCAGCCTGGCCAGCGTCTGCGGCATATCGTTTGCCGCCGTCAGGCTGTTGCCCAGCATGAGAATACGCATCGTGACGCCCCCTGTTCGTTTCATTCCCTTGCATTATACAGGACTGTGCGCACAAGGGCAAGGGGGACAGATGCAGCGCAACAGTGCAGCACGCATGGACGCGCTGATCGCTTCCCTGCCAGAAGCGCAATAAATTCTGATTGCACTCAGGATTGCACCCAAAAATTTCTTACTCGAAAAAAGTTATGTTTTTTCGCTCAAAACAAAAAAATCCGTACTTTCTCGTTCGAAAAAGTACGGATTTCTGGCGGAGAGTCAGGGATTTGAACCCTGGAGACGCTCATCACGCCTACACGATTTCCAGTCGTGCGCCTTCGACCAC
>CALWJG010000026.1 GCA_944380945.1 uncultured Agathobaculum sp.
GGGCAATTTGCATTTGCCCGGGGAATGCGCTATACTGGTCACAGACCAAAACGGAGGCTTTGACCCATGGAAATGTGATAACGCGCAAGCGCGAGATCCTTCGTCGCTGCGCTCCTCAGGATGACAGGGGGGAGAGCAGTCACCGCAGGATGACAAAAAAGTGTGTGCCTCCAAGTACAATACTTTGTCATTCTGAGCGGAACGAAGTGCAGCGAAGAATCCCGCGCGTGCGCGTGACCACCAATGCCATCTGCACTACCCATCCTGCCTCCCCTTTGAGGGGAGGTGGCAGCGCCGTCAGGCGCTGACGGAGAGGTCCTTATAAAGGACTGCAGTAACCCTTTGGGCTGCACCCGTAGGGGCGCGCAGTGCGCGCCCGCACCTCGGAATGACCCGTCAGGGTCTGCTGCCCGCCCCTTGGGATGACCCCTCAGTCACGGCCTGCGGCCGTGCCAGCTCCCCTCAAAGGGGAGCCGAGTTTGGCGGCTGCCACCCGCCTGCTGCCCGAGCATGGAGGGGATGGCTGCCACCCCGGAGGGGCGCGCGAGGTGGTCTCGCGCATGCTCAAGTATTTTCAGGGCGAGGGGCTGGTCGCGCTCGGGCGCGGCAGCGTGACCCTGCTCGACAAGGCCCGCCTGCGCGAGACCGCGGGCGGCAGCATCCGCTGAAAACCGATCGGAGGGAAGGAAAATGGCGCGGCGCATCATCTGTCTGGGCGATTCCAACACCTGGGGCTATGACCCGCGCGGCTTCGGCGGCGGGCGGTATCCGGCGGACGTGCGCTGGACCGCGCTGCTGGAGGCCGGCGGCCGCTGGGAAATCACAAACCTCGGGGAAAACGGCCGGGAAATCCCGCACAGCGCGTTCGCGCTGCGCCTTCTCACCCGGCAGCTGGACGCGGCGCGGCCGTTCGACGGCGTCTGCGTCCTGCTGGGGTCGAACGACCTGCTGTGCGGCGCCTCCCCCGCGGCGGCCGCCGCGCGCATGGAGGACCTGCTGGACTGGCTTGCCGGTTACGGCGCGCCGGTGCTGCTGATCGCGCCGCCGCGCTTTCGTCCCGGGACATGGGTGGAGGACGAGCGGCTGCTCAGCGGCGCCGCGCAGCTCGCCGGACTGTACCGCATGCTCGCGCAGGCGCAGGCGGCCGCCTTTGCGGACGCGGGGGAATGGGACATCCCGCTCGCGTTCGACGGGGTGCACTTCACCGAGGAGGGGCACCGGCGGTTCGCAGCGCGGGCGGAGCAGGCGTTCCGGCAGGCGTTTGGAGCGTAAAAATAAAGCAGGGGATGAGGAAATTATTTCCTCATCCCCTGCTTTGCTTTATCCGTTTTTCTTCGCCTGCGCCTTGGCTTCAAAGCGCTCCTTGGCGACGACGGCGCGCTGGTGCGTGCCCTCGCCGATCAGGCCGGCCTCATCATAGGCCGCGACTTTGAAGGTCAGGATCTTGCCGTTCGGCGCGATCTCGGTCAGCTCGGTCTCGATGCGCACCTCCATGCCCTCGGGCGTGGCGGACACATGCGTGACGTTGACCAGCGTGCCGACCGTGGTCCTGCCCTCCTCGAGATAGGGCGCGACGCTGCCCGCGGCGGTGTTCTCGATCGCCGCGATCATCATCGGGGTCGCAAAAACGTTTACCAGACCGCTGCCGACGCTGCACGCCAGCTGGTCCGCCGTTACGGTGAACTTCTTTTCGCCTTTGATGCCGATTTCCATAATAGTCCTCCCTGCTGCAAATGGAGAATGACTGCGCCGCGGGACGCTTTCATGCTCCCTTTTCCACTGTCTGTTCTGAACTGCCTTACTTCTTGGGCGTCAGCTCGGTCATGCCGCCCATGTACGGCTGCAGCGCCGCGGGGATGGCGACCGTGCCGTCCGCGCGCAGGTTGTTCTCGAGGAACGCGATCAGCATGCGCGGGGGCGCGACGACCGTGTTGTTGAGCGTGTGCGCGAAGTACAGCTCCTTGGGGTTCTCCTTGCTGCGCACGCGGATGCCCAGACGGCGGGCCTGCGCGTCGCCCAGATTGGAGCACGAGCCGACCTCGAAGTACTTCTGCTGGCGCGGCGACCACGCCTCCACGTCGCAGGACTTGACCTTGAGGTCCGCCAGATCGCCCGAGCAGCACTCGAGCGTGCGCACCGGGATGTCCAGCGTGCGGAAGAAGTCGACCGTGTTGTTCCACAGCTTATCATACCACATCGGGGATTCCTCGGGCTTGCAGACCACGACCATCTCCTGCTTCTCGAACTGATGGATGCGGTATACGCCGCGCTCCTCGATGCCGTGCGCGCCGACCTCCTTGCGGAAGCAGGGCGAATAGCTGGTGAGCGTCTGCGGCAGGGTCTCCTCGTCGTTGATCGTGTCGATGAACTTGCCGATCATCGAGTGCTCGGAGGTGCCGATCAGGTACAGGTCCTCGCCCTCGATCTTGTACATCATGTTCTCCATCTCCTTGAAGGACATGACGCCCTTGACCACGTCGCCGTGGATCATGAACGGCGGGATATAGTAGGTGAAGCCGCGGCCGATCATAAAGTCGCGCGCGTAGGACAGGATGGACGAATGCAGGCGCGCGATGTCGCCCTTGAGGTAGTAGAAGCCGTTGCCCGAGGTGCGGCGCGCGGCGTCCAGATCGATGCCGTCGAACGACTCCATGATGTCCACATGGTACGGGATTTCATAATCCGGAACGACCGGCTCGCCGAAGCGCTCGAGCTCGACGTTCTCGGAGTCGTCCTTGCCGATCGGGACGGACGGGTCGATGATGTTCGGAATGACCATCATGCGGCTGCGGACCTCCTCCTGGAAGGTCTTTTCGTCCGCTTCGAGCTTTTCCATCTCGTCCGCCATGGCCTTGACCTCGGCCTTGACCTGCTCGGCCTCGTCCTTCATGCCCTTGGCCATCAGGCCGCCGATCTCCTTGGACTTCTTGTTGCGCTGGGCGCGCAGCTCGTCGCAGCGGGTCTTGGCCGCGCGGAACTTGGCGTCAAAGTCGATGACCTCATCGACCAGCGGCAGCTTTTCGTCCTGAAACTTCTTCTTGATGTTCTCCTTGACCGCTTCCGGGTTCTGGCGGACAAATTTGATATCCAGCATTGCTTTCTCTGACTCCTTCTATCTTGTTATGATGGATTACTGTTCCTGTTCTGCCAGCAGGTCTTTCAGCTGCTGATAGATCTCATACTGCTCGTCGGTCATCAGACCGTCTTCACTTTCCGGCTTGAGCTGTGTGGTCGGATCAACCGAATCCTCCAGCTGCCATATCTGCTTGCTTGCTTTTTCCATATCGCCAATGCGTGCCGCGTGTTCCGCGGAGAGCAGTAAGGTGTCGATCAGGTCCTTGGAATGGGCGATTGAAACCATATCCGGCTGCACGGTCTCATTCTCTTCCAGACCAAGCGCCTTGCGTGCGTTATACAGCTCCTGACTGAGCGCGTCGTACTGCTTTTGCAGATCTTCCACTTTTTGGGCAGCTCCCTGCGCCACGGTCTGCTGCTCGGTCAGCTGATCGGTCAGCGTATCCAGCTGCCGGTCCGCGCGCGCCTGCGCAACGTAGCTGATCAGGATGAGCGCGATGGCCACCGAAAACAGGCCCACAATGTAAAAGGTCAGCGTGGTGCGGCTGAGCTTTTTCTCGCACGTGGGCTGCTGCTCAGGCTGCTGTTCAGGCTGTTTGTTCTGTTCGTCCATGGCTGCCTCCTTTACACGCGCAGGCCGCGCAGCGCGTCGATCAGGCGTTCCAGATCGTCCGCGCCGTAGTATTCCAGCGTGAGCTGGCCGCTGTTTTTGCCCTGCTGGATGCTGATTTTGCGTCCCAGCGCGCTTTCCAGCTCCTTTTCCACCGCAGCGACGTAGTCGACCGAGAATTCCGCCGTCGCGGGCGGCTTTTCCGCCGGCTTTTTGTTCAGCCGCTTGGCGAGCGCTTCCGCCTGGCGCACACTCATGCCGACCATCTGCTTGGCCGCGTCCGTGCGCTTGTCCTCATCCGCGACCGCGAGCACCGCGCGCGCGTGGCCGCCGGACAGCTTGCCGTCCGCCACCATGGCGCGCACTGCCTCCGGCAGGCTGAGCAGGCGCAGCGCGTTGGCCACCGCGGAGCGCGATTTGACCACGCGGGATGCGACCTCCTCCTGCGTCAGGCCGAACTGCTGCATGAGCCGCTCGTAGCCCTCGGCCTCCTCGATCGGGTTGAGGTCCTGCCGCTGCAGGTTCTCGATCAGGGCGAGCTCCATGACCTCGCCCTCACCCGCTTCGAGCACCATGGCGGGGATCTCCTTGAGACCCGCCAGACGGGCCGCGCGCCAGCGGCGCTCGCCCGCGATGATCTGGTAGTAGCCGGCCTTTTTGCCGGGGCGCACGGTGATCGGCGTGATCACGCCGTGCAGGCGGATGCTCTCCGCCAGCTCCTCGAGCGCCTGCTGGTCGAACTTCTTGCGCGGCTGGCCGGGGTTGGGCTCGACATGCGAGAGCGCGAGCCGGACCGTGCTTTCGGGCGCGGCGGCCTCCTGCAGCGCAGCCGCCGCATCGTCCCCGAACAGGTTGGACAGGCCGCCGCCCAGACCCTTTTTGCCTGCTGCCATCAGCCTCTCCCCTTTTCTTTGTTCTTTTTCAGTATCTCATCCGCCAGCGCCAGATATGCCTCCGCGCCGCGGCACATGCGGTCGTATTCCGTGATCGGCTTGCCGTGGCTGGGCGCCTCGCTCAGGCGCACGTTGCGCGGCACGACCGACGCGAACACCTCGCCCGGGAAGTGCTTTTTGACCTCCTCGACCACCTGAATGGACAGGTTGGTGCGGCCGTCGAACATGGTGAGCAGCACGCCCTCGAGCGTCAGGCCCGGGTTCATGGATTTTTTGACCATGCGCACCGTGGTCATCAGCTGGCTCAGGCCCTCGAGCGCGTAATACTCGCACTGGAGCGGCACGAGGAAGCTGTCCGCGGCGCACAGGCAGTTGAGCGTCAGCAGGCCGAGCGACGGCGGGCAGTCGATGAAGATGTAGTCGTAATCCCCGCGCACCTGCTCGAGCACGTTGCGCAGGCGGCGCTCCCGGTCGTCCATGCCGATCAGGTCAAGCTCCGCACCGGCCAGATTGACATTCGCGCCGATCAGGTCGACCCACTTGGTCGAGATGATCCCGGCCTTGACGTCCGGCTGGTCGGCCACGATCAGGTCGTAGATCGAGATCTCGAGTGAGCGCGGGTCCACGCCGAAGCCCGAGGTGGCGTTGCCCTGCGGGTCAAAGTCGCACAGCAGGACCTTTTTGCCGCGCTCGGACAGCGCAGCCGCGAGATTGATCGCGGTCGTCGTTTTGCCCACGCCGCCCTTCTGGTTGGCGAAGGCGATGATTTTGCCCATACAAATTCCCTCTTATCCAAGGCAGATTGTTTTACCGGGATTTATTATAGCATAGTTCGAATGGCTTGCAAAGCGATTCGGGCAAATTTTCATGGATGTTTCACGTGAAACAAAAGAGGAGCCGCCCAAGGCAGCTCCCCTGCTATGTGAAAATGTTTCACGTGAAACATTGCAGACCGCTTCACGCCCGCGCGTGCGGGATGTTGATGGTGAGCGTCAGGCCGTCGTCGTTCTCCTGCTGCTCGACCGTCGCGCCGACGCCCGCATCCACCATCACGCTGACCGCGCGGTTGAGCGTGTTGAGAAAAAAGCGCACGTCCTTGATCAGCCGCACCACCTTGCGCGGCTGGCCAGGCGCGGGCAGGGCGCGCGCATCCTGCTTGCGGCGGAGCAGCTGCTCGATGTACTGCTCGGACCGGCTGACGTTCAGATCGTTCTCGATGATATACTTGGTCGCGTTGATGCGCTCCTCCTCCCCCTCCAGCCGGAGCAGGCAGCGCGCGTGCCGCTCGGTCAGCCCTGCGCTTCGGATGAGCTCCATGTTCTGCTGAGACAGGCGAAGCAGGCGCAGCTTGTTGGCGACCGCGGACTGGGTCTTGCCGACCTTGCGCGCGGCCTCCTCCTGCGTCAGCCCGTACTGGTCGATCAGACGGCGGAAGCCGTAGGCCTCCTCGAAAAAGTCCAGGTCGCGGCGCTGCAAATTTTCGACCAGCGCGATGGCGGACGAATCCTGATTGTCCGCCGCGATGACCAGACAGGGCACCTCGTTCAGCCCGGCCACGCGCGCCGCGCGCAGCCGCCGCTCCCCTGCCACCAGCTCATAGCCCCCGCCCGGCGCGCGGCGCACGGTCAGCGGGTTGAGCACGCCGTACTGCCGGATGCTCTCCGCGAGCTGGGCGATGGCCTCGGGATCGAAATAGCGGCGCGGCTGGTTGGGGTTGCGCGAAATGTCGCTCACGCGCACGCGGCGCAGCGTGCGCTCCTCCCGCCCGGATACCAAAGACAAGACTGACATCATGTATGTTCCTCCTTTGCACAGCCGGTTTGGATATATGCAGGGGTCCGGCTGCCGTGGTCTGTATCTCCCTCGGTAATAGATTACCATATTATTACATTTTGGCAAGCAAAATCGACCGCAAAAACAGCCTGATTCGACTTTGGTCAGTCATTTCCAACGAAAAAACACACATTTCCTCCTATTTTCGGACAAAAAATACCCTCTGTATTTTGCATACAGAGGGTAATAAAATGCAGCAAATACGCTCACAGCGGCGCGGACTGGATCTTTTTGAACCGCCGCGGGTACTGCGCCGGCGTATCCGCTTCTTTGGGGATGCGCACCAGCGCGCGCGCGACCCCGTCGTGCGGCACGGTGTAGGACAGCGTCTGCGCCGCTCCCCCGCCGAGCACCGCGCAGGCGTGCGCCGCGGCCGCGACCTCGTCCGCGCAGTCCGCGGCCTTCATCGCGAGGAAGCAGCCGCCCACCCTGACCATGGGCAGGGACAGCTCGGCCAGCACGCGCAGCTCGGCCACCGCGCGGGACACCGCGCAGTCGAACGCGGCGCGGTTGTCTTTTGCGAAGTCCTCCGCGCGGGCGTGGACGGCCGTGCAGTTGGAAAGCCCGAGCGCCGCGATCACATCGCTTAAAAAGTCGATGCGCTTGCGCTGCGCGTCCAGCAGCGTAAATTCGGTCTGCGGGCAGAGCACCGCGAGCGGCAGGCCGGGAAAGCCCGCGCCCGTGCCCACGTCCAGCACGCGGCCGCCCGGCTGCAGCTGGGGCGCGAGCGCCGCGCAGTCGAGAAAATGGCGCGTGACGACCTCGCGGGGGTCGGTGACCGCGGTCAGGTTCATCACCTTATTTTTTTCGAGCAGCAGGGCGGAAAAGCGCAGCAGATCATCCACAGCCTGTGGAGAAGCCGAAAGCCCGAGCTGTTCCAGCCCGGTTTCGAGCAGTTCGCGTTCGGTCATGTCCTCTCCCCCTTCCAGCGGGTCTCCATGAAGATCATCAGCGCGGTGATGTCCGCGGGCGACACGCCCGAGATGCGCGCCGCCTGCCCGAAGTTGAGCGGTTTGACCGCGTTCAGCTTCTGCCGCGCCTCGAGCCGCAGCGAGTCGATCGCGCTGTAATCCAGATCGGGCGGCAGCGGGCGCGACTGCAGCTTGCGGTACTGCTCGACGTCCTTCTGCTGGCGCTCGATATAGCCCGCGTACTTGACGCGGATCTCGACCTGCTCGCGGATGACCGCGGGCAGCGCGGGCCGTTCGGGGTCAAAGGCCGCGAGGTCGGCATAGCCCAGCTCGGGACGGCGCAGCAGGTCGATCAGCTTGCAGCCCGCGCGCACGGGCGCGCTGTTTTTGCCCGCGAGGAAGCCGTTGAGCCGGTCGGAGGGCGCGACGCCCACCGCCGCCACGCGGTCGATCTCGCGCTGCACGGCCTCGTACTTGCGGCGCACCCTTTCCCCGCGCTCGGGCGGGTTGAGCCCGATGCGCACGCCGATCGGCACCAGACGCTCGTCCGCATTGTCCTGCCGCAGCAGCAGGCGGTATTCCGAGCGCGAGGTCATCATGCGGTAGGGCTCGCTCGTGCCGCGGGTCACGAGATCGTCGATCAGCGTGCCGATGTAGCCGTCCGCGCGGTCGAGGATGAGCGGCTCCTCCCCCTTGAGCTGCAGGGCCGCGTTCACGCCCGCAACCAGACCCTGCGCCGCGGCCTCCTCATAGCCGGACGAGCCGCAGAACTGGCCGGCGCCGTACAGGCCGCGCACCTTTTTGGTCTCGAGCGTGGGGCGCAGCTCGAGCGGATCGACGCAGTCGTACTCGATCGCATAGGCCGGCCGCATGACCTCGGCGTGCTCTAAGCCCTTGACCGTGTGCAGCATGTCCAGCTGCACGTCAAACGGCATGGAGGAGGAAAAGCCCTGCACATAGATCTCCTCGGTGTCCAGCCCCATGGGCTCGAGGAACAGCTGGTGCCGCGGCTTGTCCGCAAAGCGCACCACCTTGTCCTCGATGGACGGGCAGTAGCGCGGCCCCACGCCGTCGATCCGGCCGCCGAACAGCGGCGAGCGGTCGAGGTTGGCGCGGATCAGGTCGTGGGTCTGGGCGGTCGTATAGGTCAAAAAGCACACCGCGCGGTTTTCGGGCGGCTTTTCGGTCTCGAACGAGAACGGGATGATCTCCTCCTCGCCCTGCTGCACCTCGAGGCCGGAAAAGTCGATCGAGCGGCGGTGGATGCGCGGCGGCGTGCCGGTCTTGAAGCGCTGCAGGCGCAGGCCGAGGCTGCGCAGCGAATCGGTCAGCGGCCCCGCCGCTGCCATGCCGTCCGGACCGCTCTCACGCGTGTAGTCGCCGATGATGATGCGCCCACCGAGGAAGGTGCCCGAGGCGACGATGACCGCCTTCGCCGGGTGGCGCGCGCCGATCGCGGTCACGACCGCGGACACCGCGCCGTTTTCCGCCTCGACGGCCACGACCTCGTCCTGCATGAGCCGCAGGTTTTCCTGCCGCTCGAGCGCGTGCTTCATATAGGTGCGGTAGCGGACGCGGTCGGCCTGCGCGCGCAGCGAGTGCACGGCCGGCCCCTTGCCGCGGTTGAGCATGCGGTACTGGATGCACGCCGCGTCCGCGGCGCGCGCCATCTCGCCGCCCAGCGCGTCGATCTCGCGCACCAGATGGCCCTTGGCCGTGCCGCCGATCGCGGGGTTGCAGGGCATGTTGCCCACCGCGTCCAGATTGATGGTAAAGCAGGCGGTGTGCATGCCGAGCCGCGCGGCAGCCAGCGCGGCTTCAATGCCCGCGTGGCCCGCGCCGATCACGACAACGTCAAACCCCTCTGCCGGAAAGGTGCTCATGCGCGTCCCTCCTCCCTCTTAAAAAAAAGTGTGCATTTTTTGTCGAAATTGATATTGACATCGCTTGAATTGTGCATACCTGTTGATAACTCTGTGTAAACTTTGGATAAGTTGACCGTTTTGAATAAAGAATCGAATACGAACTGTATAATCATATACATATATTTCGAAAAGTAGTCGATTTTCGCAAAAGCGAAGGGCCGCTGCGCGCGGCAGGCGGCCCTTTTCCACAAACTGTGCACAGCGCCCGCACAGGCGCGCGGCGCGCTATTTGCCGACGCAGAAATCGCTGAAAATGCGCGACACCACGGCGTCGGTCACGGTCTCGCCCGTGATCTCACCCAGGGCGGCGATGGCGCCCTCGGCGTCCATGACGACCGCATCCGGCGTCATGCCGGACTGCGCGGCGTAGAGCGCGGCTTCGCACCGCTCGGCAGCGCGCGCGAGCGCGGCGGCCTGACGGGCGTTGGTGATCAGCGCGCCGTCGAACGCGCCGTCCCCCAGCCCGATCGTGCGCGGGATGAGATCGAGCAGCCGGTCCATGCCCTCGCCCGTTTTGGCGGACAGGGGCACGATGTGCAGGAAGTGCTTTTTGAGCAGCTTTTCATCCAGCTGCTGCGGCAGGTCGACCTTGTTGACGACCGCGATCGCGCGGTGGCCCGCGGCGCGCGCGAGCACGAGCAGGTCTTCCTCCCCTGCCGGCTGCGAGCCGTCGAACACCGCGAGGATGAGCGAGGAGGCGGACGCCTCGGCCAGCGCGCGGTCGATGCCCGCCTGCTCAATGGGGTCGTTGGTGTCCCGCAGGCCGGCGGTATCGGTCACGCGGAGCAGCAGCTGCCCGACCTTGACGTTTTCCTCGATCAGGTCGCGCGTCGTGCCCGGGATGTCGGTCACGATCGCGCGCTCGCGGCCCAAAAGCGCGTTGAGCAGCGTGGACTTGCCGGCGTTCGGCCGGCCCAAAATGACGCAGGGCACGCCCTCGCGCAGGATGCGGCCGCGCTCATAGCTCTCGGCCATGGCGTACAGCCGGCTGGTCGTGCGGTGGAGCAGCGCGGCGGCGTCCTCAAACAGCACGGGGTCGATGTCCTCATCCGGGAAGTCGACGACCGCGTGGAAGTGCGCCACCATGCCGATCAGGTCCTCGCGCATCTGCCGCACGGGCGAACCCACCGCGCCCATCACCTGCGCCGCGGCGTTCTGCGCGGCCTCGGCGGTGCGGGCGGTGATCAGGTCGTGCACGGCTTCGGCCTCGGCGAGGCCGAGCTTGCCGTTCAAAAAGGCGCGGCGGGTGAACTCCCCCGCCTCCGCCTGGCGCACACCCTGCGCGAACAGCGCGTCCAGCGCAAGGGTGAGCACCGCGGTCGAGCCATGGCACTGCAGCTCGGCCATGGGCTCGCCGGTATAGGTATGCGGCGCGTGGAACGCGACCGCGTAGCAGCTGTCGATCAGCCTGCCTGTTTGATCGCGCAGCGTGCCGAACATCAGCTTCTGTCCGGGCGCGTCGGTCATGCGCACGCCGCTTTTGGTCTGAAAGACCGCGGCGACGGCCTCGATGGCGCGCTCGCCCGAAACCCGGATCAGACCGATCGGCCCGCCTGCGGAAGAGACAGCGGCAATCGTATCATTCATTCCGAGCAGCCCTCCCGCGGTCAGTGATGCGAGCGGTAGCTGCTGTCCGGCGCGATGACGACGCGCCGGCCGGGCTCGGTGCCGGTGGAATAGGTGGTGACGCCGTTAAAATCCTGCAGCGCAGCGTGGATGATGCGGCGCTCGTAGGGGTTCATGGGCTCGAGCGTCATCGAGCGGTGGGACTTGACCACCTTCATCGCCATTTTGCGCGCCAGACGCTCCAGGCTCTCCGCGCGCTTCTCGCGGTAGTTCTCGGTGTTGACCGACAGGCGGACGTGCTCGTCCAGCCCGTTGTTGAGCACGAGCGAGCCGAGGTACTGGATCGCGTCCAGCGTATCGCCGCGGCGGCCGATGATCGGGCCCATGTCCGGGCCGGAGATCTCGAGCCGCAGCTGGTCGCACTCGACCTGCGGCAGGGTCTTGACCTCGCCCTCAACGCCCATCTTCTCGAGCAGGCCGGTGATGAAATCGGTCGCCAGCTGCTCGGCCTTCTTCATGCCCTCCTCGGAAACCGGGATGAGCTCGCGCTCCTTGGGCACGGACGGGGTGATCGGGCGCTCCTCGCGCGGACGGCGCTCGCGGCGGCCGCCGCGCTCCCGGCGCGGACGCTCGCGGCGGGGCGGGCGCTCGATCTCGAGCTTTTCGGGCACGAAATCCGGTGGCGCGGCCTTGACCAGACGCGGGGTGTCGTCCTCATCCGTGATGGACAGCTTTTGCGGCTTTTCCGCGGGCTTGTCCTTTTTGGGCGCGGGGCGCTCGCGCTTTTCCGAACGCTCGGCGCGCTTTTTCTCCGGCTTTTCCTGCGCGGGGCGCGCCGCCTCGGCGGGACGCTCCTTTTTCTCCGGCTTTGCCGGCTCGGGCGCCAGATCGGGCGCTTCATAGGTCACGCGCACGCGCGCGGGCGTCGAGCCGATGCCGAGAAAGCCCTTTCTGCCGTTGTCGATCACTTCGACAGACACATCGTCGCGGTCCAGACCCAGCTGCTTGAGGGCGTTCTGGATCGCCTCGTCACGGGTGCTGCCGGTGGCTTCTAAAAACTTCTGCATAACGTTTACTTAGCCCCCTTCTTTTTCTTTGCGGCCTTGGCCTTGCCGGCCTCGGAGGCCGCCGCTGCCGCACGCGCGCGTTCCGCCTGCTCGATCTGGGCGGCCTTGTGCGCGGCGCGCTTGGCTTCCTTGTCCGCCTCGATGCGGGCGGTCTCCTCCGCTTCGGTGCGGTCCATCTTGCCGCCGATCAGCTTGGTCAGCACAACCTCCTGCAGGCAGGTGAACAGGTTGTTGAAGATCCAGTAAATGCCGATCGAACCCGGCAGGATGAAGCCGAAGTACAGCGACATCAGCGGGGTGATGATATACAGCGTGCGCATCTGCTTCATCGCGGCGTCGTTGCCGCGGCCGCGCTGCATCCGCTGCATGATATAGCTGGACAGGAACGCGGTCGCGCCCGACAGGATCGGGATGAGCCAGATGATGCTCGGGTGCGTGAAAGACGGGGTCTCCGCCAGATTGAGGCCGAGGAAGCTGAAGTCGATGTTGAGCAGCTCGCCGTTGCCGTTCGTGATCGCGGTGACCGCATCCGGCCATGCGCCGCCGTTTTCGGCGTACATCTGGCCGAGCTTGTCCGCGATCTGGATCTGGCCGGTGTAGTTGAGCGTGTTGGGGTCGACGCCGACCAGCTCAGCGAGCTTCTGGAGCGTCGTATCGCCGAAGCCGAGCATGAATTTGAGCGGCTGCTGCACCGCATAGTACAGGCCGAACATGACCGGCAGGGGGATGAACTGCGGCAGGCAGCCCGACATCGGGCTGACGCCGTGGCGCTCGTACAGCTTCTGCATCTCCTCGTTGAGCTTCATGCGGTTGTTCGCATAGCGCTTCTGGAGCTGCTGCAGCTCGGCGTTGAGCGCGCTCATCTTGAGCATGCTCTTTTTGCTCTTGATGGTAAGCGGCAGGATGATCAGCTTGACCGCCAGAGCGAACAGGATGACCGCCAGGCCGTAAGAGCCGACGAGCTTGTAGATTGCCAGCAGGATCAGGCCGAGCGGCCTGACGATGACAATACCGAATATTTCTCCCATAATATCCTCCGTTGGGTTGGTTTTCCTTGGTCGCAGGGGATGAAAAGCGCCGCCATGGGGCGGTTTGCGCGCGGCCCTCCCGTATTACGGCACGGGATCGTAGGGATCGTGCTTGGAAAAGGGATGGCAGCGGCAGATGCGCTTGAGCGCCAGCCAGCCGCCCTTGAGCGCGCCGTATTTCTCGATGGCCTCGATCGCATACTGCGAGCAGGTCGGGATATACCGGCAGCAGGGGGGACGGGCAGGCGAAATATACCGGCGGTAAAATCGGATCGCCGCCAGCATGAGCCGCTTCATGGCTGCGCCGCCGCGGCCTTGTTGTCCCGTAAGGCCCGCAGCAGCGATTTTTCGATCTCCTGATAGGAGGCGCCCACCGCGCGGCTGCGCGCGACGAGCACCAGGTCCACGCCTTTGGCGAATTCGTCCTCATGCAGGCGGTAAGCCTCACGAAACAGACGCTTGACGCGGTTGCGCTGCACCGCGCCCGCCAGCTTGGCGCTGACTGTCAGCCCCAGCCGGTTGTAGCCCAGATTGTTTTTGCGGCAGTACAGGACCAGATGCCTGCCCGCCGTGGAAACGCCCCGATGGTACAGCCGCCGGAACTCGTGGTTTTCCTTTAAGGATACAGTGTGCTTCATCTTACTGATTTGATGCTCCTCGTTTTTCCGATGCCCATGAAAAACGAATTTCCTTTGCAGCTAAGTAGTTTGCAAAGCCGGCAGACGCCCTTTTCGCCCGGCGGGCGCTGCCCGGATCATAAGGCCGGTTTTCCAAAAGAAAAAAACGAGCCGCTTTCGGCGGCCCGCTGCGAACTCTACCGCGCCGCTGGCGCGTAATTCAATAGAAAATGTCCAGCTTTCACCGCACATTTCCCCCGCGCCTCTGGCGCGCAATTCAATAGAAAATAAAAGCGAACGCTTTTATTTTCATAAAATGTCCAGCTCTGCCGGACAT
>CALWJG010000027.1 GCA_944380945.1 uncultured Agathobaculum sp.
GAGCACATAGTACCGCTGCGCCAGCAGCCGCTCCGCATCCCCGCCGAAATAGCGGCAGTATTCCTGCACATAGGGGCGGATCAGCGACAGGTCCTCCTGCGACGCCTCGGTCACCAGCACCTGCCGGGGCAGGTCTGCGGGGGCTTTATCACATCTTAACACAATTTTGCCGCCGTGCATACCGGTCCCGCAGAAATTGCCCGCCGGATAGGCGCCGTCCAGCCCGCGGCCGAGCACGAGGATCAGCCCGCCCGCCTGATATTCGCCGAGGAACGAGCCCGCGCGCCCGCCGATGACGAGCACGGGAAAATGCTGCTGATAGGCCTTCATGTGGATGCCGCCGCGGTAGCCGCAGTCGCCCTCGATAAGGATGCGCCCGCCGCGCATCCCGTAGCCGCAGGCGTCGCCCGCGCTGCCGTGGATGATGATGCTGCCGTCGTTCATCGTGTCGCCGACCGCCTCCTGCGCGCTGCCGAACACCTCGACCGTCGAGCCGTTCAGATACTGGCCGAGGCCGTTGCCCGGCGTGCCGTGGATGGTGATGGCGCAGCCCGAGGAGCCGCAGCCGAGATAGCGCTGCCCGAGGACGTTTTCGATCGTGATCTCGCTGTCCGCGATGCCGCGGACCTGTTCGTTGACCTGCTGGTAGTAGGTCAGCCCTGCCTGTACAGTGGTCATCCGTGTATCCCTCCTAACTTTTTCGCGCGCTCCGCGCGGGAGAAGGCCATCAGCTGCGGCTTCTCGCGGATCAGGTCAAAGTCGATGCTGTCGAGCGGGACCCGGTCGCGGATGAGCGAGGTGTAGATGCCCGCGCGGTCCACGTCGCCGATCATGATAAAGCCGACCAGCCGGTTGTCCCGCGTGACGAGCAGCTTGTAGTGCGCCTCATCCTGCTCGAGATAGGTCTCGCCGTCGTATGAGCCCGCGGTGATCATGTGCAGGCCCATGAAGCCCGAGGCGTTCATCGGGATCGCCTTGTCGAACACGGCGTCATCGCCCGCCATGCAGCGGCCCGCGGTCTCGCCCTGCATATAGGCGTTAGGCAGAATAGCGAGGATGCGGTCGGTGTCTGCGGCTATGTCGTGGGACACCGTGCAGTCGCCTGCGGCGTAAATATCGGGCACGGTGGTCGCCGAGCGGGCGTCGGTCAGGATGCCGCGCTCCACCTCGCAGCCCGCGCCGGCAGCGAGCTCGGTGTTCGGCCGCACGCCGACCGCCACGACCAGCACATCGAAATCGACCGCGCCGCCGCTCTGCAGATGGGCGGTGTGCGGCGCGAAGCGCTGCACCGAGTCGCCCAGCAGAAAGCGCACGCCCTTGGATTCGATGTGCTTCTGGAGGATGGACGCGGGCGCCTCGGTCAGCACGTTGGGCAGGATGCGCGGCGCAAGGTCGATGACCGTCAGCTCGCGGACGCGCTGGTAAATGCCCTCCGCGCACTTCAGGCCGATCAGGCCCGCGCCGATGATGAGCACGCGCTTGTCATTGTGTTCGCCCAGCATGGCGTCCAGATGCTTGGCGTCGTCCAGCGTCATAAAGCTGGTTTTGTCCTCGACCGCGTCCAGCCCCTCCATGGGCGGCACGAACGGCCGCGAGCCGGTGCAGATGCACAGCCTGTCATAGGGGACGGATGCGCCGTCCTCCAGGTGGACTGCTTTAGCCGTCGGATCGACTTTGAGCGCCCTGCGGCCGAGCAGGGTCTTGACGCCGTTTTTCTCATAGAAATCAGCCGGGCGGTACTGGAGCATCTTTTCCTCGGTCGTTTTGCCGAGCAGCAGATAGGAGATCAGCGGGCGGCCGTAAACATGGTACGGCTCCTCCGAAATGACCGTGATCGGGCCCTCCCGGTCGACCGCGCGGATGCCCTCGATCGTGCCGACGGCCGCGGTGCCGTTGCCGATGATAACATAATTCACTTTTCTCACCTCTCCTCGTATACGATGGCCTTGTTCGGGCAGCCCTGTACGCACAGCGGCTGTCCGAATGCGTTTTTCATGCACAGCTCGCATTTCTGGATCGCGCCCTCGTTCGAGGTGGACAGCGCGCCGTACGGACAGGACAGGATGCAGGTGTAGCAGCCGACGCACTTGTCCGAGTCGATCTGCACGGCGCCGTCCACGATGGTCAGCGCGCCCGAGATGCAGCCCTTGACGCACAGCGGGTCGGTGCAGTGGCGGCAGTTGACTGCAAAGGAGATGCCGTCCCGCTCCTCGATGCGGATGCGCGGCGCGATCTTGTGGTCCTTGAGCGCCTTGACCATCGAGGATTTGCCGGAATTGGCAAACGCGCAGTAGTATTCACACAAATGGCACCCGAGACACCATTTTTCATTGACATAGATCCGTTTCATCTGAAGAATCCAAACCTTTCTTATCCGGAAATGGGATGACGCAGACCGGTTTATTCGCCCGCGTGTTTGATGCCGAGGATGTCCAGCTCCTTCTGGGTCAGGCCGATGCCGCGCAGCATCAGCCGGTTGCCGCGCAGCGCCTCGATCGAGTTGATGCCCATGCCGCCCATCATCTCCTTGAGCTCATGGTCCCACGCGGTGACCAGATTGATCAGGCGCTGCGCGCCGATCTCCGGGTTGAGCCGCTTGACCAGCTCGGGCCGCTGGGTCGCGATGCCCCAGTTGCATTTGCCGGTCTGGCAGGAGCGGCACAGATGGCAGCCGAGCGCGAGCAGCGCCGCGGTCGCGATGTAGCAGGCGTCCGCGCCGAGCGCGATGGCCTTGAGCAGATCGGCCGAATTGCGGATCGAGCCGCCGACGACCACGGAGACCTGATCGCGGATGCCCTCGTCGCGCAGGCGCTGGTCGACCGCTGCGAGCGCGAGCTCGATCGGGATGCCGACGTTGTCGCGGATGCGGGTCGGGGCTGCGCCCGTGCCGCCGCGGTAGCCGTCGATGCAGATGATGTCCGCGCCCGAGCGCGCCACGCCCGAGGCGATCGCCGCGACATTGTGCACGGCCGCGATCTTGACCATGACCGGCTTTTTGTATGCGGTCGCTTCCTTGAGCGAGAACACCAGCTGACGCAGATCCTCGATCGAATAGATGTCGTGGTGCGGGGCGGGGGAGATGGCGTCCGTGCCCTCGGGGATCATGCGGGTGCGCGAGATGTCCGGACCGACCTTGTGGCCGGGCAGGTGGCCGCCGATGCCGGGCTTTGCGCCCTGACCCATCTTGATCTCGATCGCCGCGCCCGCCTCTAGATATTCCTTGTGCACGCCGAAGCGGCCGGACGCGACCTGTACGATGGTGTGCGGGCCGTACTGGTAGAAGTCCTGGTGCAGGCCGCCCTCGCCGGTATTATAATAGGTGCCGAGCGCGCAGGCCGCGCGGGCGAGCGAAGCGTGCGCATTGTAGGAGATCGAGCCGTAGCTCATGGCCGAGAACATGACCGGCACGTTGAGCTCGAGCTGGGGGGACAGATTGGGCACCAGACGGCCGTCCCGGTCGCGCTCGACCTTGCCCGGCTTTTTGCCGAGGAAGGTGCGCGTCTCCATCGGCTCGCGCAGCGGGTCGATCGAGGGATTGGTGACCTGCGATGCGTTGATGAGCATTTTATCCCAGTAGATCGGGTAGGGCTCCGGGTTGCCCATCGAGGAGAGCAGCACGCCGCCCGTGCCCGCCTGACGGTAGACCTCGGAGATGGCCTTGCCCGTCCAGTTGGCGTTCGCCTTGAAGGTGTGGTCGGTCTTGACGATTTTGAGCGCGCGCGTCGGGCAGAGCGACACGCACCGGTGGCAGGCGACGCATTTGGACTCGTCCGCCATCATTTTTTGAAATTCCGGGTCGTAGAAGTGCACTTCATTGGCGCACTGCCGCTCGCACGCGCGGCAGGCGATGCAGCGGTCGTAGTTGCGCACGACCTCGTACTGCGGATACAGAAAATCGATCGCCATTACGGATTCCCCCTTTCATTCAGCCGCACGATGACCGGCTCGCCGCCGCGCGGCGTCCAGATGCGGTCGAGCGCGGGCGCGATGACGCGCACGGCGCATTCCTCGGATGCGATATAGACCGTATCGTCCTTTTCGCCGACCACCATCGAGCGCAGCTTGAGTCGGTCGTTGAGCGCCATCAGCCCGCCGGTAAAGCCCACGAGGATGGAGAACGGGCCGGTCACCAGCAGGGACGCAAAGGCGTTGCGCAGATAGGTCAGGCGCTCGCGCTCTTCGGGCGGCTGCTTTTCAATGGTCGACCAGAACGGCGCCGCGATGACGTTTGCGATCTCGGGATAGGTCAGCCCCAGCTTGCGGCCCAGATAATCCACGATATAGGTGATGACCTCGGTATCGGTCAGCAGGTCGCAGGAGTAGCCGAACATCTCGATGAAGCGGCGGTTGGCGTCATAGGACGAGATCTCGCCGTTGTGCACCACCGAGGTGTCCAGCAGCGCGAACGGATGCGCGCCGCCCCACCAGCCCGGGGTGTTGGTCGGATAGCGGCCGTGGCAGGTCCAGGAGTAGGCCTCGTAATTTTCCAGCATGTAATATTCGCCCACGTCCTCGGGAAAGCCGTTGGCCTTGAATACGCCCATGTTCTTGCCCGAGGAGAAAATGTACGCGCCCTCCAGCGTATGGTTGATGCGGATGACAAAGCGGGAAACGAACTCGCGCTCGTCCAGCTGGCTGGACGCCAGCTTGGTCTGCAGCGGGGTGGCGAAGTAGCGCCAGATCATCGGCTCGTCCGTGATGCGTGGATGGCGGCGCGTCGGGATCCGGGACAGGTCGACGATGTCGAAATGCCGCTCGAGCGCCTGTTCGCATGCGTCCTTGGCCGCCTGCGTATCATAGAATACGTGGAACGCGTAGTAGTCCGCGTATTCCGGATAGATGCCGTAGCCCGCAAAGCCGCCGCCCAGACCGTTGGAGCGGTCGTGCATGGTGCGGATGGACTCGATGATGCGCGCGCCGTTCTCGCGCGCGCCGTCCCGGTGGAAGATGCCGGAGATCGCGCAGCCGGCAGGGATGCGGATCTGCCCTTCTTTTTGCAGCATGGTGATGCCTCCTTTTGATGGGCGCATGGCCGGCTGCGCCGCAGCGGATGCGCCTTGCCGCCGGCCGCCTTTTTTTCAAAGGCACAGAGCGGCGGATGCTTAACAAAATAAAAGGCGCCCGCCATCGCCGAGGATCGAAAATGCCGAAATCCTCAGTAATGGCGGACGCCTTTGTCCGCTTTCATTGTAACGCCGGAGGCGGCAGGCCGTCAAGCGGGAAAGAAAGACAGGACGGATTTTTTACAAATTGCATAGAAAACAAGCCCTGATGCGGTATGAAATTAAGTAGGATGTGATAAAAAGGAAAAACTGCGGCGCGCAGGGCTTGACAAAGCAGGGGCAGATGGCTATAATGCAACGTGTAAACAGCAAAGGCGCTGTGGGTACACGACCCGCAGCGCCTGCTTTATTTTATTCATTTCGTTGGGCATTATATTTCATATAGTAAGGAGCGAAGCATCCATGAACACTGCAAAGAATGTTCCTGCGCTGTTCGGCAGCATGGTCTTTAACGAGACCGTGATGAAGGAGCGTCTCCCCAAGGACGTCTACCGCAAGCTGAAAAAGACCATGCGCGAGGGTACAGCCATCGATGCGGACGTTGCGGCCGTTGTGGCGACCGCGATGAAGGACTGGGCGGTATCCAAGGGCGCGACCCACTACACCCACTGGTTCCAGCCGCTGACCGGCGTGACCGCGGAGAAGCACGACTCGTTCATCTCCCCGACGGACGACGGCGGCGTGATGATGGAGTTCTCCGGCAAGGAGCTCGTCAAGGGCGAGCCGGATGCTTCCTCGTTCCCGTCCGGCGGCCTGCGCGCGACGTTTGAGGCCCGCGGCTACACCGCATGGGACCCGACGAGCTATGCGTTTGTCAAGGACGGCTCGCTGTACATCCCGACCGCGTTCTGTTCCTACACCGGGCAGATCCTGGACAAAAAGACCCCGCTGCTGCGCTCGATGGAGGCGGTCAGCGATCAGGCGTGCCGCGTGCTGAAGCTGTTCGGCAAAAACGTGCGCCATGTGACCTCGACCGTCGGCCCGGAGCAGGAGTACTTCCTGATCGACAAGGACGATTACGCAAAGCGCAAGGACCTGATCTTCACCGGCCGCACGCTGTTCGGCGCCAAGCCGCCCAAGGGGCAGGAGATGGAGGACCACTACTTCGGCTCGATCCGCCCGCGCGTGGCCGCGTTCATGGCCGAACTGGACGAGGAGCTGTGGAAGTTCGGCATCTTCTCCAAGACCAAGCACAATGAGGTCGCCCCGTGTCAGCACGAGATGGCGCCGGTGTTCACCAGCGTCAACATCGCGGGCGACCACAACCAGCTGACCATGGAGGTCATGAAGCGTGTGGCGCAGAAGCACCACTTCGTCTGCCTGCTGCATGAAAAGCCGTTTGAGGGCATCAACGGTTCGGGCAAGCACAACAACTGGTCGCTGTCCACGGACGAGGGCGAGAACCTGCTCGAGCCGGGCAAGAACCCGAGCGAAAACCTGCAGTTCCTGCTGTTCCTGACCGCGATGATCAAGGCGGTGGACGAGTATCAGGATCTGCTGCGCATCTCGGTCGCCTCGGCGGGCAACGACCACCGTCTCGGCGCGAACGAGGCGCCTCCGGCGATCGTGTCCATGTTCATCGGCGACGAGCTGCAGGGCATTCTGGACGCCATCGAATCCGGCAAAAACTACACCGAAAAGAGCAAGACCCAGATGGACCTCGGCGTATCCGTGCTGCCGGACATCCCGAAGGACACCACCGACCGCAACCGCACCTCGCCGTTTGCGTTCACCGGCAACAAATTCGAGTTCCGCATGCTGGGCTCGGCGATCAACATCGCCTGCCCGAACATCATGATCAACACCATGGTGGCCGAGGAGCTGCGCCAGTTTGCCGACGAGCTCGAGGGCAAGGCGGACTTCCACGCCGCGCTCATGGCGCTGATCAAGCGCGAGATCAAGGCGCACAAGCGCATCATCTTCAACGGCAACGGCTATGACGACGCATGGGTCGTCGAGGCGGAGCAGCGCGGCCTGCACAACCTGAAATCCACGGCCGAGGCGCTGCCGCACTACACGGACGAAGCGAACGTCGAGCTGTTCACCCGCCACAACGTCTACACCCGCGAGGAGATGGAATCCCGCGAGGAGGCGCTGCTTGAGGAATACTATAAGACCCTGCGCATCGAAGCGCTGACCATGAGCGACATGGTGCGCGAGGAGATCATCCCGGCCTGCGTCAATTACGAGGGCGACCTGTCGCGCGCGGTGCGCAACAAGAAGGAAGCCGGCGTCGCGGGCGGCATGGAAGCCGGCCTGCTCGGCCGCATCTCCGAGCTGACCGAGGAGCTGTACCAGAAGAACGACGATCTGGAGCGCGCGGTCGCCGCGGCCCCGCGGGCGGAGGCGGGCATGCTCGCCAATTACTACCACGACGTCGTGCTGCCGGCCATGGAGGCTGTGCGCATCCCGGCCGACAAGCTCGAAACGCTCGTGGGCAAGAAGTACTGGCCGTTCCCGACTTACTCGGATATCCTGTTTTACGTATAAGCGGCAGGGCGCTGCGCGGCGCGCGGCGGCCGGCTGACGGAATGCACAACGGTGTGCGTTTCCCACCCGAAAGGGGGAGGGGACGCACACCGTTTTTTTACATAGATGCGTCAGGGACGCGGCGAAACGCCCGCCCCGGCAAAAAATACGATTTGCACAATGGCGTGCGCGCCCTGTTCGGACATTGGACAGGGGGCGTGCGCCAAATTTTTTAGGAGGCGTATCGAATGGATACCGGCAACAATGGATTTATACTGCTCTGCGCAGCGCTGGTGTTTTTTATGACGCCGGGTCTTGCCTTTTTTTACGGCGGACTGGTGCGGAGGAAAAATGTTATCAACACAATGATGGCGTGCGTGGGCATCATGGGGCTTTCGGTGGTGCTGTGGGTGATCTGCGGTTACTCGTTGGCATTTGGTTCGGATCATGGCGGTGTAATCGGCGGATTGGAATATTTGTTTTTTAACGGATTGGATATTCAGACCGCCAGCGACTACGCGCCAACGCTTTCCGCGCTGACCTATGCGGCCTTTCAAATGATGTTTGCGATGATCACACCGTCGCTGCTCACCGGTGCTGTGGCAGGGCGCATGCGATATAAAGCACTTTTTCTTTTTGCGGCGTTCTGGTCGTTTGTTGTCTATTATCCGCTGGCTCACATGGTTTGGGGCTCGGGCGGTCTGCTGGCCCGTATCGGATCGGTGGATTTTGCAGGCGGTAATGTCGTGCATATCAGTTCGGGTGTCAGCGGTCTGGTTCTGGCTGCGCTGTTGGGGCCGCGCAGCGGGATTGGCCACACATCCTACCGGGTGCATAATGTACCCTTCGTCTTTTTGGGGGCAGCTATGCTGTGGTTTGGCTGGTTCGGATTCAATGCGGGTTCAGCGCTGGCGGCGGACGGTCTGGCAGCCCACGCTTTTATGACTACCGTGGTCGCTTCGGCTGCGGCGATGATTGTATGGATGGTGCTGGATATTGTCAGAGACGGCAAACCGACGCTTGTCGGTGCTTCGACTGGCTTGGTCGTCGGTTTGGTGGCGATCACTCCGGGCGCAGGATTTGTGCCGGTCTGGGCAGCTTTCCTGATTGGTGCAGCCGTCAGCCCGCTGTGCGTTTTTATGATGCATATCCTCAAAAAACGGCTTGGCTTGGATGATGCGTTGGATGCTTTCGGTTGCCATGGCATTGGCGGCATCTGGGGCGGCATTGCGACCGGCCTGTTCGCCCGTACGGATATCAATCCGGTCGCGCGGTGGGACGGTCTGGCCTTCGGCGACACCCGGCTGTTTGCGGCGCAGCTGCTCAGCATCGTGGTGACGATCGCTTTGGCGGTCGCAGGCACGTTGGTCTGCGCTGGGATTACCCGGCTGATAACACCGCTGCGGGTGGCGCATCGGGACGAACTGCTCGGTATGGATATCACCCAGCACGGGGAGCATGCATACCCGTCGTTTAATGGATTGGATTGAGGAGGCAACCGGTTGTATGATGTACAAGGTAGAAGCCATAGTTCGCGAAGAACAGCTGGAAGATATCAAAAGCGCTCTGCACGATATCGGAGTAAATGGCGTCACGCTGTATCAAGTGATGGGGTTTGGCGCGCAGCGCGGTTATTCCACATGGGTCCGCGGACAGCAGGTCGACGTAATGATGGTGCCAAAGATCAAATTGGAGATTGTGGTATCCTCGTTGGAGTGGAAGGAAAAAACCATCCGCAAGATACAAGAGGTTGCCCGCACCGGAGAAGTAGGCGACGGCAAAATATTTGCCTATGAGATCACAGATGCAGTCCGGATACGCACGGGGGAGACGAACTACGACGCCCTGCAGGACGACGAATAATTATCCCGATCAGACAGAAAACGAGCGTATGCCGCGGCATCCGCTCGTTTTGTCAGCTTCGGCCCGTCCAGAACCGAGCGAGCGCCAGCGCGAGCAGCGCAGGGGCGTTCCGGTTGACCTCGTGTCCGGCGCCCGGGATGCGCTGCAGACAGGCGCGGGGCAGGACAGCGGCGATCTTCTGCGCGGCGGCGCGATTCGCGCGATCCTTCCCGCCGCATAAGACGAGCGCAGGGCAGGAGACCGCCGGCAGCAAGCCGGACGGGGTGAGCGCCGCCATGGAGTTGGACAGCCGCAGCACCTCCGCCTTGGAGAAACCCATCTGCCGGAAGGCGCGTGCGGGCAGCAGACGGAATACAGCGGACTGCATGGCCAGCAGGCGGCACGGTATCCGATACGGCGTGCCGATCAACACGAGTGATGCGGTGCGGGCAGGGCGCTCCGCCGCATACTGCAGCGCGAGCACGCCGCCGAGCGACAGCCCGCACAGGTGGAGCGGCTGGGGCAGCGCATCGCAATACGCGGCAAACGCACGGTACAGGGTCTCGTATGCAGCCGGCGCGCCATTCAGCAGAGGAACCAAGTCGGGGCAGTGCACGTCCCCGAAAGGCAGCAGGCGGCGCGTTTCCTCCCAGGCTTCAGATGTCTGGCCGAGCCCGTGGATCAGCAGAAAGGGCATATCGTCACCTCCGATACCGCTATCTTACCATATCCGGGGAGCGGATCGCAAGCGGATGCCGCGGCCTGCAACCCGCCCTTGCGCATCCTGTCGACCTGTATTATAATGATACCGTATTTTTGTGAACAGGGAGCACGGTATGAAACGATTTCTGGCGGCAATGGTGCTGCTTTTGGGCATAACCGGCTGTACAGCGCAGCCGGAGGGCTATACGGCGGATTTCTTCGCCATGGACACCTTCATGTCGGTCACCGCCTACGGCGCGGACGAACAGGCGTCGGAGGAGATCGCGGTGCAGTGCGAGAGACGGGTCAACGAGCTCGAACCCGCGCTCTCCCGCACGCGGGAGGACAGCGACATCTACCGCCTCAACCATGCGGACGGGGCGGTGTGCACGGTCAGCGCGGACACCTACGCCGCCATTGAGGCGGCGGTGCAGTATGCTGAGCTGACCGGCGGCGCGTTCGACCCCTCGCTCGCGCCGCTGACCGACCTGTGGGGTATCAATACGGACGACGCCCATGTGCCCCGGCAGGCGGAGATCGACCAGGTGCTCACCCGGGTCGGCTATCAGAATATCCAGCTGCTGGGGGACAATCAGGTGCGCCTGCTGGGCGGCGCGCAGCTCGACCTTGGCGGTATCGGCAAGGGATTTGCGACCGACGCTGTCGCCGCACTGCTGGACGGTTCGGCGGGCGTGCTCGCGCGGCTGGGCGGCAACATCGGCGCATATGGGGAAAACCCCGGCCGTGAGAGCGGCGGCTGGGTGATCGGCATTGCGGACCCGGACGATAATGCGGACTTCCTCGCGACCGTTGAGGTGCGCGGGCTGTCGGTCGTCACCTCAGGCGATTATGAGCGTTATTTCGAGCAGGACGGCAGGCGGTACCATCATATCTTCGATCCAGCGACCGGTTATCCGGCGGACAGCGGCCTGCGCAGCGTGACCGTGATCGACCAGAGCTCGACCCGCGCGGATGCGCTGACGACCGCGCTGTTCGTCATGGGACTGGACGAGGGCATGGCCTTCTGCGAGGAAAACGCGATCGCGGCCGTGTTCATCACGGCGGACAAGCAGGTGTATACCACCCCGCAGGTGGAAAACGTGTGTTCGTTCGCCTTTCTTGGCGAAGAAAAGGGATATGCCTATGCGCAGTAGGATCAAATGGGGCGATCTTGTGATCATCGCCGCCGTGCTGCTGCTCGCCGCGGGCGTTGCCGCCGCGCTGGCGCTCGGACAGGGCGGAGGACAGCTGTACGCCGAGGTCTGGCGGGAGGATACGCTGGTCGAGCGCGTGCAGCTGACCGGCGAGACCGACCGCACGATCGATCTGGACGGGCATAACGTGATCGTGCTCGCCGGACGGACGGCGCGCATGCAGTCCGCGGACTGCCGGGATCAGGTCTGCGTGCGCACGGGCACGCTGACCCGGGCGGGACAGGCGGCGGTCTGCCTGCCCAACCGCGTGGTGCTCAAGCTCGTGGGCGACACGGGCGAGATCGACGCGATCGTATCCTGAGAAAGGGGTCGAGCGTTTGAAAGCAAAAAAAATCACGCTCTGCGGCCTGCTGACCGCGCTGGCGATCGTGCTGTCGCTGGTCGAGCGGCTGTTCCCGCTGGACGCGGTGGTGCCCGTGCCCGGCGCCAAGCTCGGCCTTGCCAATGTGGTGACGCTGTTCGCGCTCACGCGGCTGACGCCGCGGGATGCGTTCGTGGTCGTGCTGTGCCGCGTGTCGATCTCCTCGCTGCTGATGGGCAGCGTGACATCGTTCCTGTTTTCGCTTTTGGGCGGCCTGCTGGCGCTCGCAGTCATGTGTGCGCTGCTGCATGTGGAGGGGCGGTTCTGTTCGCTGCTGGGCGTCAGCGTCGCGGGCGCGGCGGCGCACAACATCGGGCAGGTGATCGCGGCGGTCGTGTGGATGCAGACCGGCGCGGTCGTGGCCTATCTGCCGCTGCTGCTGGCGCTGAGCGTGCCGCTCGGGCTGGTGACCGGCCTGACCTGTGCGATCGTGCTGCAGCATATGAAAAAAATTGAGTTTGGCGCATAATCCGGCGCATGTCCTCCGATACTACTGCAAAATGCACAAGGAGGCAATGCAATGAAACGGATTTTCGCAGTGTTTGCGCTGCTGGCGGTGCTGTGCACCTGCGGCTGCTCCAATCAGGAGGATGCGCGGCCGGAGCAGGAGGATACCAACCAGCAGACGACGGAAAACCGGGACGAAAACGACATCGCGGGCCGGGATGACACAGAGGATAACGGCACGCTGGGCGAGGATATCCGCGACGGCGCGGAGGACATGGGCGACGCGGTCAAGCAAGGCGTGGATGACGCGGGCAATGCGGTCAAAAAAGGCGCGGATAAGATCGAAGACACGCTGGACGGCGATCAAACCGACGGCGCAGAGACCAAACCGGAAAAGTGAGACGGGCGGCATGGCTTTGGCCATGCCGCTTTTGCATTGAAAAAACGCGGGATTTGCGGGCGCGTCAAAAAATTGCCGCGTCATGCGCGCTGTTTGTGGTTTTTGCGCCTTGCACAGCACTTTGCACTGTGATAGAATATTTCTATCATGGGCAAAAACGCCCATACAGGAAGTTGGAGTGAAAGAAAATGGACTATAACCGCTTGGCGGAACTGTTGTTCCCGCAGATCAATACCACGCCCGAGGAGATCGAGGCGCGCTATCCGAAGCGCAGCCTGCCCGAGGGCGCAAAGGTGACCCGTATGGGTCCCAGCCCGACCGGCTTCATGCATTTGGGCAACCTATACGGCGCGCTGGTGGATGAGCGCCTGGCGCACCAGTCGGGCGGCGTGTTCTACCTGCGCATCGAGGATACGGACAAAAAGCGCGAGGTAGAGGGCGGCGTACAGACCATCATCGAGGCGTTTTCCTCGTTCGGCCTGCCCTTTGACGAGGGCGCGACGCTGGACGGCGACAACGGCGCCTACGGCCCCTACCGCCAGAGCCAGCGCGCGGAGATCTACCAGACCTTTGTTAAGTCTCTCGTGCAGCGCGGCATGGCTTACCCCTGCTTCTGCACGGAGGAGGAGCTCGCTGCGGCGCACGCGGAGCAGGAAAAGAACAAGGAGAATTTCGGCTACTACGGCAAGTACGCGGTCTGGCGCGACCGGCCGATGGAGGACATCGAAGCCGAGCTCCAAAAGGGCACGCCCTATGTCGTGCGCTTCCGCTCGGAGGGCAGCATTGAGAACAAGATCCGCCACGAGGATCTGGTCAAGGGCAAGATGGAGGTCACCGAGAACGATCAGGATGTGGTCATCCTCAAGTCGGACGGCATCCCGACCTACCACTTCGCCCATGTGGTGGACGACCACCTGATGGGCACGACGGTCGTCGTGCGCGGCGAGGAATGGCTCGCTACGCTGCCGGTGCACCTGCAGCTGTTCCGCGCCATGGGCTGGAAGCCGCCCAAGTATGCGCACACCGCGCAGCTGATGAAGATCGACCC
>CALWJG010000028.1 GCA_944380945.1 uncultured Agathobaculum sp.
AAACCGTGATACACGGCCCAGGCCGCCTTCTCTTGGTCTGCGACCAATTCACCTTGTGCTCCCGGTTTTTATGAAAATCGGGATTTCGCTTCGCTCCATCTCCGATTTTCTATTATATGCGCGCCTGACGGCGCGGGTTGTTTGGATCTGCGTTTGCAGCGGCCGGGCGCTACTGCCGGCCCATGACCAGTCTGCCCTTTTCGCGGCGCAGGATACCGTCCATCTCGAGCATGGTGACCAGGCTCATCACGCGCGGCGCGGGCAGGCCGCAGCGCTCGATCAGCTCCTCGACCGTGTCCGTGCCCTGCTGCACGAGCTCGGCGATGCGCCGCTCGTCCTCGCGCAGGCCGTCCGGCAGCGGGGCTGCGGCGGGCTTTTCCGGCTTTGCCGGCGCGGCGGACTGCTCCACCGGCGGCTTTGCCGCCTCAGCCTGTTTGCGGCGCGCTTCCGCCTGCTCCTCCCGCCGGCGGATGTCCTCCCATGCGCTCGGCGCGGCCGGCTTCGGCTGCTCGCCGGTCTGGCGGGTATAGGCCTGCTGCACCCGGCGCTCGGCCGGATGCGCGCGCAGCAGGCCGCTGTATTCGCGCACCAGCGTGTCCGGATCGCGCAGCAGCGCGGCTTCTCCCTTTTCGATCAGCTGGTTGCACGCCTTGGACTGCGGCGCGTCCAGCGCGCCGGGCACGGCGTACACATCGCGCCCCTGATCGAGCGCGTGCCGCGCGGTGATGAGCGCGCCCGAGCGGTAGCCGCCCGCCTCGACGATCACCGCCGCGACCGAAAGGCCGCTGAGGATGCGGTTGCGGGCGTGGTAATGCTCGCCCCGCGGCTCGGTGCCGGGCGGGTATTCGCTGACGATCGCGCCCGAGAGCAGGATGTCGCCCATCAGGCTGCGGTGCTGCGGCGGATAGCACACGTCCGCCCCGCCGGCCAGCACGGCGACCGTCAGGCCGCCCGCGCGCAGCGCGCCGCGGTGTGCGGCCCCGTCGTTGCCGAGCGCCATGCCGCTGACCGTGATGAACCCGGCGCGCGCCAGCGCGGCGCCGATGCGTTCGGCGGTGTTCAGCCCGTAGGCCGTGGCCTCGCGCGTGCCGACGACCGCAATGCCGGGCATGACGTCAAAATCTGGCCAGCGGCCGCGCACATACAGCACGACCGGCGGGTCCTCGATCGCGCGCAGGCGGTCGGGGTAGGCGCTGTCGCCGAGCGTGAGGATGCGGATATCCTGCTTCGCACACTGTTCGATGATGCGCTCCGCCCCTGCGGTGTCCTTGTCGCACAGCGCGTCCACCTGCGCCTTGTTCAGGCCGCAGGGCGCGGCGACAAGCGCCTCGCGATCGGCAGCGAACACCGCCTCGGGCGAACCAAAGGCGCGCAGCAGCTCCGCCGCCGTGCGCGGGCCGACCCGGTTTCGCTGGGAAAGCCAAACATAACTCAGATGGGACGCCATATCGCCCGCCTCCTTTATCTGGTCATTTCATAGATCACGATGGCCGCCGCCACGCCCGCGTTGAGCGATTCCGCGCGGCCCGCCATCGGGATGATCACCCGTTTATCCGAAAGCGCGAGCGCCTGCGGGGTAACGCCCCGCCCCTCGCTGCCGATGATGACCGCCGCAGGGCTGAGCGGCACGACGCCGAGCGGCACGCTGTCCGCGTGCAGTGCGGTCGCATAGAGCGGCAGCCCTTCCGCCCGCAGCCGCGCGGCCGCCTCGGCCAGCGGCAGCTGCACGCATGGCAGGCGGAACACCGCCCCCATAGTCGAGCGCACGACCTTGGGCGAAAACGGGTCGGCGCAGCCCTCGCACAACACAACGGCGCCGAGCGCGAACGCTTCGGCGGTGCGCAAGATCGTGCCAAGGTTGCCCGGGTCCTGCAGTCCGTCGAGCAGCAGCACCTGTTTTCTGCCCGCGAGCGCGTCCGCGGTCCACTGCGGCTGCGCGCAGGAAAAGATCACGCGCTGCGGCGTCTCGACCTCGCTCGCCTGACGGAAGAGCGCCTCCTTCGCGCAGTAAAGCGCCGCGCCGGTCCGCTCCGCATAGGCCAGCAGCGCGGGCGGCAGGCGGTCCGCCTCCCCCTCGCGCACGAGCAGGGTGGTGACCCTTGCGCCCGAGGCGGCCGCTTCGGCCAGCATTTTTTCGCCCTCGCACAGCATTTCGCCCGTGCTGCGGCGGTATTTGCGCTCGCGCCCCAGCCGCGCCAGATGGCGCAGCGCGGCGTTCTGGCGGCTCTCGATCCGGATCATCTGCTCCCCCCTGTCTTTTCCCCTGTGCGGTATGCCAAAAGCCTGAACGCATCCGCGCTCAGGCTTTGCTTTGCGTGTTATTGGTCGCCTGCGAGCGGCTTCATGGTGGGGAACAACAGCACATCGCGGATGGAGGCGGAATCGGTCAGCAGCATGACCAGACGGTCGATGCCCATGCCCATGCCGCCTGTGGGCGGCATGCCGTACTCCAGCGCGTTGAGGAAGTCCTCGTCCATCATGTTGGCCTCGTCGTCGCCCGCGGCGCGCATGGCCGCCTGACGCTCAAAGCGCCCGCGCTGATCGATCGGGTCGTTCAGCTCGGAGAACGCGTTGCACAGCTCGCGGCCCGCGACAAAGCACTCGAAGCGCTCGGTCAGGCGCGGGTCGGACGCCTTGCGCTTGGCCAGCGGCGAAACCTCGACCGGATAATCCATGATAAAGGTGGGCTGGATGAGGTTTTCCTCGACATACTCGTCGTAGCACTGCGCGAGCAGGTCGCCCCAGCTCTCCTTGCCCTTTTCGATCTCCAGGCCCTTGGCCTTGACCGCCTCGAGCGCCTGCGCTTCATCCATGGCCATAAAGTCCAGGCCGGCATACTCCTTGACCGCCTCGGCCATGGTCATGCGGCGCCAGCCCTTGGTGAAGTCCAGCTCAGTGCCCTGATAGGTCACATGGGTGGTGCCCAGCACCTTTTCGCACACATGGACCACCATATCCTCGGTGATGTCCATCATGCCGTGGTAATCGGTGAACGCCTGATACAGCTCGATGGTGGTGAACTCCGGATTGTGCTTGGTGTCCATGCCCTCGTTGCGGAAGATGCGGCCGATCTCGTACACCTGCTCAAAGCCGCCCACGATCAGGCGCTTGAGGTGCAGCTCGGTCGCGATGCGCATGTACATATCGATGTCCAGCGCGTTGTGGTGCGTGACGAACGGGCGCGCCGCAGCGCCGCCCGGGATGGTGTTCAGGCAGGGGGTCTCGACCTCCATAAAGCCGCGGCTGTCCATGAAGTTGCGGATCTCGCGCACGATGGCCGAGCGCTTTTCAAACGTGTCGCGCACCTCGGGATTGACGATCAGATCGACATAGCGCTGGCGGTAGCGCATATCCGTATCCTTGAGGCCGTGCCACTTTTCGGGCAGCGGGGTCAGGCTCTTGGAGAGCAGCGTCAGCTCGTGCACCGCCACCGAGATCTCGCCCTTCTGGGTGCGGAACACCTCGCCCTCCACGCCGATCAGGTCGCCGATGTCCAGCTTTTTGTAGCCCTTGTAGACCTCGTCGCCCACATTGTCGCGCTTGATATACAGCTGCAGGCGGCCGTAGCGGTCGCTCATGTCCGAGAAGGACGCCTTGCCCATGATGCGCTTGGACATCATGCGGCCGGCGAGACGCACGGTCTTGCCCTCCAGCTCGTCAAAATGCTCGTGGATCTCATTGGTATGGTGGTCGCGTTCAAAGCGCACCTGCTGGTACGGGTCCGCGCCCGCCGCCTGCAGCTCCGCCAGCTTTTCGCGGCGGATGCGCTTGAGCTCATGCAGCTCCTCCGCGGTCTGCTCGTGCTGTTCCTGCGCCTGATGCTGATCTGCCATGTTTTCCCCATCTTTCTGTTAAATAGAATAGTCAATATCGGGCCGCGCCGCGCGCGGCAGCGCGCAGGGAGCCGTCCGCCCCCTGCACGGGATCATTTCTTGATGTCGACGATCTGGTACTTGACGATGCCGACCGGCGCCTCGACCTCGACGATCGTACCGGCCTTTTTGCCCAGCATGGCCTTGCCGAAGGGCGACTCGTCCGAGATCTTGCCCTCCATCGGGTCGGCCTCCTGCGAGCCGACGAAGTGGTACTCCTCCTCGTCGCCGAACTCCAGATCCTTGACGGTAAAGCGGCAGCCGGGCGAAACCTCATCCGCGGCATAGGTGTCGCCGGTCACGACGACCGCCAGCTTGATGATCTCCTCCAGCTCGGCGATACGGGAGTACAGCTTGCCCTGCTCGTTTTTCGCCTCGTCGTACTCGGCGTTCTCGGACAGGTCGCCGAACGAACGCGCTTCCTTGAGCTGCTCGGCCACCTCGTCCGCGCGGGTGGTCTTGAGGTATTCCAGCTCCTCCTTATACGCGTCCAGGCTCTCCTGTGTCAGCTTGATTTCTTTTGCCATATCTGCAAACCCTTCTTATCACATCATAATCGGCACTACTGCCGTACAGTAACACTTATTATATGGAATGATGCGCGCGCTGTCAAGCGCACGCCCGTATTTTTACCGGTTTTTGCAATTCCGGCGGCGGCTTACCGCACGGTTTCGACCGCTTTTTGCAGCTGCGGGTCGTCCTCCGGCGCAAGGAACCAGAAGTTTGCCTGCTGCGCCTCGGAGAGCGCCACCTCGATGTCGGGCGCGATGCCGACGTCCGCCAGGCTGTTGCCCTGCGGGGTGAAGTATTCCTCGACCGACAGGTTGACCGCCGAGCCGTCCGGCAGCTCAAAGGTCTGCTGCGCCCGGCCCTTGCCCGTGGTGTGCGTGCCGACGAGCGCCGCCCGGCCGTACTCCTGCAGCGCGGCGGCGAAAAACTCGGCCGCCGAAATGCTCTGGTCGTCGATCAGCACGGCGAGGGGCAGGTCCAGCATGTCCTCATCCGAGGAATAGACGGTCTCGTCCCCGCTTCTGGTGCGCAGGGTCATGATCGTGCCCTCGGGCAGCAGCGGGTCGAGCATATCGCTCATCTCCCTGACCCGGCCGCCGCCGTTGTGGCGCACGTCGATGACGAGCGCCTGCGCGCCCTCCGCGATGAGCGCGTCCAGCGCGGTCCGGAACTGCGCTGCCGCACCGTCATGGAAATTCTCGATGCGCAGATAGCCGACGCCGTCCGCCAGCATCTGCCCCCAGGCCATTTTCTGCGTCACGACCGCGCGGGTCATGGTCAGCTGCTGCACCGCATCCGTCCCGTCCTTTCGGACCGAGACGGTCACCTCGGTGCCCTCGTCGCCGCGGATCGCGTCGACCACCGCGTCCGTGCCGTCCTTTTCAACGGTCAGCCCGGCCGCGCCCTCGATATAGTCGCCCTTCTGGATGCCCGCCTGCTGGGCGGGCGAGCCGTCATACACCAGATTGACGCGGATGCTGTCCGCCGTGCTGACGACCGACACGCCGATCCCGCAGCCCTGCCCCTCGCTGTTCATGCGGAACTGCTCGTACTGGTCCGCCGGGATGTAGGACGACCACTGGTCGCCCAGACCGGCCACATAGCCGGTCGCGGCGTAATCCGCCACGGTCTCCGCATCCGCCTCGCCGACGTAGTGCGCCGACACGACCCGGTCGAGCGCGCGCAGCTTGTCCTGCACCGCGTCCGTGCGCCAGCCCAGCGTTCCCGCGCAGATCACGGCGGCCACGGCGGCCGCCGCCGCGCAGAGCACGAGCGCCGTGCCCAGCGTGATGCGCGTCTCTCTCAGTTTATGCAACGCTATCCCTCCGCAGCAAAAGGGAGGGGCTGTCCCCCTCCCTTTATGTATTGTCCTCTCAGAAGAAGCTCTTCGGATCGACGGTCGAGCCGTTGATGTACACCTCAAAGTGCAGGTGCGGACCGGTCGAGTTGCCGGTCGAGCCGACATAGCCGATCAGGTCGCCCTGCGTCACGGTCTGGCCGACCGACACCAGGATCTGCGACTGATGGCCGTAAGCGGTCATCATGCCGCCGCCGTGGTCAATGACCGTGTAGTTGCCGTAGCCGGATACCCAGCCCGCGGTTACGACCGTGCCGGACGCCGCGGCCAGGATCTCCGCGCCGTAGCTTGCGGGGATATCCTCGCCCGCGTGGAACTTGGGCGTGCCGTAAATCGGGTGGATGCGCCAGCCGTAGGCGCTCGAGTTGGTGGTGCAGCTCGGGGTCGGCCAGATGAGCGTGCCGTCACCCATGGGCACCGAACCGTTCTGCGCGGCCTGCGCGCTCATCGCGGCGATCTCATCGCTGACCGACTGCATCTCGGCCGCGATGCGGTCGTACTCCGCCTCGCTCTCGGCCACATATGCCTCCAGACTCTCCTGCAGCGCGGCCTGCTCGGCCTCGCTCGCCGCAAGATCGTCCACCTTATAGCTCAGGTTCTCCTGATAGTCCTTCTGCTCGTCCTGCGTGTTCTGCAGGTCGTCGCGCTTCTGCTCGATGTCCTCCTTGGCGGCCTTGTACTCGTCGACCACCTTCTGGCTGTAATCCATCAGCGAGGTGACGATCTCCATGCGGGAGAGCAGGTCGGAAAAGCTCGAGGAATTGAGCAGCACCTCCAGATAGCTGACGTCGCCCTGCTCATAGGTCGTGCGCACGGTGCGCGCGAACTCCTCTTCCTTCTGCTCCAGCGCCTTCTCGGCCGCGTCCAGCTCGGTGGTCTTGACGTCGATCTGCCCCTGCAGGCGGTCGATATACGTCTCGACCGTCGAGATCTCCTCCTTGGTCAGGTCGATCTCCTGCTGCAGCGCGTCGCGCGTCGCCTGCACGTCGTCCTTCTGCGCGGTCAGGTCCGCGATGCGCTCCTGCACCTCAGCCTTCTGCTCTTCCAGCGAGCTGAGCTGCGCGCGCAGCGAATCCTCGTCCTCGTCGTCCTCCGCCGCGGCGGCGTAGGTCAACCCCGAGGCAAGGATGGAAAACAGCATCGCCACGACCAGAATACCCGCGATCACGCACGAGATCAGGCGCACGGTTTTTTTCTTCATCATAATGGGTCTTCGCTCCTTTGTCTGCCCGTCCGGTCAAACGTCCATGAACTTGCGGATGCTCGTCACCGCGCCGCCGATGCCAAACAGCACGCCCGCGCCGCAGTACACGCCGAGCACCACCCAGCGCACGCTGTCAAACAGCACCAGCTTGAAATACGGGATGACGCCGCCGGCGATGTTGAACAGTTCGGTATACAGGCCCCATTCCGCCAGAAAGGCCAGACCGCCGGCCACCAGGCCGAGCACCATGCCCTCGATCACGAACGGCCAGCGGATGAACCAGTTGGTCGCGCCGACGATCTTCTGGATGGAGATCTCCTCACGGCGCGCAAACATGGCGAGCTTGACCGTATTGGCGATAATGAAAATCGAAATGACCGCCAGGCCGACGATCATGGCCAGCGCCACGATATTGAATACGCGCTGCACCTGCACCAGCTTGGAGATGACGTTCTCATCCGCGCGGACATAATCCACGCCGTCCACGGCCTCGATCTGATCGATGGTCTCGTCGGCAATGGTCGGGTCGGTCAGCGTGAAGATGAAGCTGTTGCGCAGCGGGTTGTTGCTGGAATCAAAGCTATCCAGAATGTCCGCATCCTCGCCCAGCTCCTCGCGGTATTTTTCCAGCGCCACGTCGCGGTCCTCAAACTCGATCGTGGCGATGTTGTCGATGCGGTTGAAGTCCGAGCCGAGCGAACGCGCCTCGCGCGTGGTCAGGCTCTCGTCGATGAACACCACGATCTCGTTGGACTGCTGCAGGTCGGTGATGCTCAGGTCGATGTTGTAGGCGATCAGGGTCACGGTGCCGGTCAGGATCAGGCAGGCCGCCATGATGAGCACCGCCGCCACCGACATGAACCCGTGCTTGAAGATATTGCGGAAGCCTTCCTTCCAATAGTAACCAAAACGTCTCATAGCTGATAGTACCCACCTGTCTGGTCGCTGACGATCTCGCCGTTGTCGATCATCACGACGCGTTTTTCAAACTCGTCCACCAGTCCCTTTTCGTGCGTGACGATCAGCACGGTGGTGCCCAATTCGTTGATTTTCTCAAACAGGGTCATCAGTTCGAGCGAGCGGGCGGGGTCGAGGTTGCCGGTCGGCTCGTCCGCAATGATCAGCCGCGGGTTGTTGACCAGCGCGCGGGCGATGGCCACGCGCTGCTGCTCGCCGCCCGAAAGGTTGAGCGGCTTTTCGCTCGCCTTATCCGACAGGCCGACCAGATCGAGCACATAGGGCACGCGCGCCTTGATCGCCTTGCCCTTGGCGCCGATCGTGCGCATGGCGAACGCGACGTTCTCGTACACCGTCTTGGTGTTGATCAGGCGGAAATCCTGATACACCACGCCCAGCGTGCGGCGCAGATAGGGGATCCGGCGTTTTTTCATCTCCCCGACATTATAGTTGTTGACCAGCACGCGTCCCTCGGTCGGACGGACCTCGGCGGTCAGCAGTTTGATGATCGTTGTCTTGCCCGAACCCGACGCGCCGACCAGAAAGACAAACTCTCCCTCGTCCACCCGCAGGTTGGCCTTGTTCACCGCGCGCGTACCGTTATCGTACACCATGGTGACGTCATTCATGCGTATCACAGGCAATCCTCCCCGGAGCCGTTGTCGATGTTGCCGATTAAAAAAGCAAAGGTGCATGCGTTCATACACCTTTGCTTATTATAACAGATATTCCCCAGCCGCGCAAGACGACAATATATGCTAAATCTGCGGCCAGTTTGCAGTTTTTGTGTATAATTTATGAACAAATCGTGTCTCAGCGCGCGTTCTCCTCGCGGCTGGCCAGATATTTGCGCACCATCAGCGCCACCTTGAACACGATCGCGTGATCGAATTCGCGCAGGTCCAGACCGGTCAGCTTTTTGATCTTTTCCAGCCGGTAGACCAGCGTATTGCGGTGCACGAACAGCTTGCGCGAGGTCTCGGACACGTTGAGGTTGTTCTCAAAGAACTTCTGGATGGTGAACAGCGTCTCCTGATCGAGCGAGTCGATCGAGCCCTTCTTGAACACCTCGGACAGGAACATCTCGCACAGGGTGATCGGCAGCTGGTAGATCAGGCGGCCGATGCCCAGATTTTCAAAGCTGATGATGTCCTTTTCCGTATCGAACACCGCGCCGACCTCGATGGCGGTCTGCGCCTCCTTGAAGGATTTGGCGATGTCCTTCATCTGCGAGGACACCGAGCCGATGCCGATCAGGCACTTGACCGAAAGCTCGTTCTGCAGGTTTTCCGCGATCGTGGACGCCAGCTTGGCCAGCTCCTTGACGTCCCCGCCCGTCTTGACCTCCTTGACCACGACGATGTCGGTCTCCGAGATGTGCAGCACAAAGTCCTTCTGCTTATCCGGGAACATGGCGGTCACCACGTCGATCGCGGCGACGTCGGCCGGCATCTGCTGCCGGACCAGGAACACCACGCGCGGCACGTCGTTGTCGAAGTGCAGCTCGCGGGACTTGATGTAAATATCGCCGGGCAGAATGTTGTCCAGGATAATGTTCTTGACAAAGGTGGCCTTGTCGTGCTTTTCGTCATACAGCGTCTTGATGTTGTTGATCGCCACGGCGACCAGCGAACAGATGCTGCGCGCGAGCTCATCCTCGCCCTGCACGAACACCGCGTATTCCAGCCGCGAGGTGCGGTCGCCCGTCGTGTGGTAGGTGTATCCGCCGAAGCGCACGATCTCCCCCGCGAATCCGAGCTCGGTGATCGCTTCCTCCCGCATCTCGCCAATGCGGGGCAGATCGGTGCACGCAACGACCGCGCCGCTCGCATCCACAATGCCAATGGTACGATCCACCGTGTCCTTCATCTGCAATACGATCGACTGGAACAATCTCGAAGCCATTTCCATCACCTTTCCCGTCTTTTATATACCTGTACCCATTTTTGAGCAGCGCGCCCTGCATCCGGCTGACTGCCCCATCATTCTCCACAATTACAGACTTGATATCCTGTGCATTTTAAGTCATTATATCATAGGTCACGACATTTTTGTACAAAAAGTTTCAAAATTTTTTGGCGATTTTTTATCCCAGCTGCACGCCGGGCTGCTGCAGCAGCGCAAGCTCGGCCTCTGTCAGCTCGCGGAACGCGCCTGCGGGCAGCGCCGGGTCGAGCGTCAGCCCGCCCAGCTGCACGCGGCGCAGCTGCACGACCGTGCCGCCGACCGCCGCGATCATGCGCTTGACCTGATGATACTTGCCCTCGCGCAGGGTGACGCGCACCTGTGTCCGCTCCGCCTGCTGCGCCAGCACCTCGAGCCGCGCCGGGCGGCACACCGTGCCGTCCTTCAGCCCCAGCCCGGCGGCAAAGCGCTCTGCCGCGTCCGGCGCAAGCGCTCCCTCGACCGCGGCCTCGTACACCTTGCTCACATGCCGCGCCGGACTCATCAGCGCATGGCTGAGCGCGCCGTCGTCGGTCACGATCAGCAGGCCCTCGGTGTCCTTGTCCAGCCGGCCGACCGCGAACAGCCCGCGCCGCAGCTCCGCCGGAAACAGGCCGAGCACGGTCTCGTGCCGGTCGTCCCGATTGGCGGTGATCACGCCGGCGGGCTTGTTGAGCATGTAATACCGCTGCGCGCGGTAGCCCTGCACCGCGCCGTCCAGCGCGACCTGCGACTCGTCCGGGTCCACCTTGGCGGCGGGGTCGGTCTGCACCGCGCCGTCCACCTGCACGCGGCCGCTGCGGATCATCGCCTGTACTTCCTTGCGGCTGCCGCAGCTCAGATGGGCGAGCAGCTTGTCCAATCGCATCCGTGGCATTTTGTCTCCCCCGACAATTCATTGCTGCGTATAGCATACCACTTTTTTGCATTTTGCACAATAGGGAAAAGCAAAAAAAGTGCAATCCCCTGAATATACCCAACAGAAGCCCAAATTCCATGCGCACTTTTTCGTGAAATTGCACAGAACGGCAGGGGCGCGCCCGCTGTGCGCCTCTGCCGTTTCCTGTCGCTGGATCTTTCCGTTTTTACCCCGCCGCCCCGGTCGCGGGCGCGTCCTGTCCGTCCTCCGCCGCAGGCTGTCCGTCCAGACCGTGCACGAACCCGTCCGACGCGGCCGAGCTGATGTCCGCGGCGATCAGGCGGCTGCGCCGCACCAGCAAATTGGCGGTCACGCCCTGCTCGCCGGTCGGGTAGGCGGTCAGCTCATAGGTGTACAGCGTCGCCCGCTTGCCCTGATACGGCACAAGGTCGAGCCCCTGCGCCAGCTGGATGGCGTTGTACGCCTGATAATCGTCGTCAAAGGTCTTGGGGATCTGCACCTCGCGCTCGCTGCGCGGCGTCGGATCGACCTGCCAGCCGTAGCTCTCGAGCAGCGCCACGCGCTCCTCATTGGTGCGCAGCTTGCTGTCCAGCGCCATCCCCTCCTGAGAGGCCGACGCATCCACCGTCTCCGCCGCCGGTGCGAGCGCCGCCGCGCCCAAAGCCACCGCGCCGACTGCGAGCACGCCCGCCACCACTTTCCTGACCGATAGTTTGGCTGCAAAAACGATCATAGCATTGTCCCTCCCGCGTTTGCTCTATCTTATGCGGGAGACCGGCCGGACAGAACCAAAAAGGGCTGCCCATCGGGCAGCCCTTTTGCTTGCATGTCGCTGTTTTCTTTTTCGGTGTCAGGCGTTGACCTGCGCGGCGATGGCGTCGGCCAGCGCCTCCATTGCGGAGAGCTGGTCCTCCGCGAGCGCGGACTTGACCGCGACCGAACCCTCGAGCACGGTCATCTCCTTCATGCCCTCGAGTACGGCGCGCATGTGCTTGGCCGCGACCGGCGCCCAGGTGCCGTTCTCCAGCAGGGCGACCGTGCGCTTCTGCAGGCCCAGCGCCTTGAGATCGGCGAGGAAGTTTTCCATGCGCGGGTACAGGCCGCCGTTATAGGTCGGGGCCGCCAGCACCAGATGGCTGCAGCGGAAGCTCTCCGCCACCAGCTCGGAGACGTCGGTCACGGAAACATCGTACATGGCGATGCCGCGCACGCCGCGGTCCGCCAGCAGGCCGGCCAGCACGCTGGCGGCGTTTTCGGTATTGCCGTACATGCTCGCGTAGGCGATCATGACCGCCTTGTCCTCGGGCTCATAGGTGCTCCACTTCTGGTACTTGTCCAGCAGCAGGCCGAGGTCCTCGCGCCAGATCGGGCCGTGCAGCGGGCAGATGGTCTGGATATCGAGCGCGGACGCCTTTTTGAGCAGCGCCTGCACCTGCGCGCCGTACTTGCCGACGATGTTGGTGTAATACCGGCGGGCGTCGTTCATCCACACGCTGTCAAAGCCGATCTCATCGGCGAAAATGTTGCCGGAGAGCGCGCCGAACGTGCCGAACGCGTCCGCCGAGAACAGCGTGCCGGTCAGCTCGTCATAGGTGACCATGACCTCGGGCCAGTGCACCATCGGCGCCATGACGAAATGCAGCGTGTGGCGGCCGGTGGACAGCTTATCGCCCTCCGCCACGACCAGCGCGCGGTCCTTGGCGTCCAGCCCGAAGAACTGCTGGAGCATGCCCAGCGCCTTGGCGCTGCACACGAGCTTGGCCTCCGGATAGCGGTGCAGCATGCTCGCGACCATCGAGCAGTGGTCAGGCTCCATGTGCTGCACGATCAGGTAATCCAGCGCGCGGCCGCCGAGCGCATGCTTTACATTTTCCGCAAACTGGCGGGAGACCGACTCGTCCGCCGTGTCCAGCAGCACGGTCTTTTCGTCCAGCAGCACATAGCTGTTGTACGAGACGCCGCGCGGCACGGGGAACAGGTTTTCAAAAAGATTCAGGCGGCGGTCGCTGCCGCCCACATAGATCAGGTCATCGCTGATTTTTCTGGTACTGTGCATCGTACCACACCTCCGTTGTATTCGTTTGGTTTATCGCTGTCCAAATTGTATCACATTTCTGTGCGCCCGTCTACCCTGCCCGGCCGCAGCGCATCACAAAAAACCGGCTGTCAAACAGCCGGTTTTTGGGCGTCAAAACAACATTGCCCGCAGTCTGAAGCCGGCTGCATCCGCGGTGCAGCCGGCTTTTTTCGTCAATCCTTGTGGAACAGGCCCTTGATCTTGCCGATGACGCCTTCGGCCTT
>CALWJG010000029.1 GCA_944380945.1 uncultured Agathobaculum sp.
ACCATGCGCCTGTACGAGATGTTCATCGGCGACTTTGAGAAGGCCGCGCCGTGGAGCCCGAAGTCGATCAAGGGCTGCCGCCGCTTCCTCGAGCGCGTCTGGGGTCTGGCCGAAAAGGTGCAGCCGGGCGACAGCTACTCCAAGGAGCACGAGGTGCTCATGCACCGCACGATCAAAAAGGTCGGCGAGGATGCGGACAACCTCAAGGCCAACACCGCGATCGCGGCGCTGATGACCATGCTCAACGCGTTCTACGACAAGGGCGTCAATCAGGCCGAGTACAAGACCTTCCTGACCCTGCTGAACCCCTTTGCCCCGCATATCACCGAGGAGCTGTGGCAGCAGCTGGGCGGCGAGGGCCTGCTCTCGGTCGCGCCGTGGCCGGTTTATGACGAGGCCAAGACCGTGGAGGACACGGTCGAGATCGCCGTGCAGGTCAACGGCAAGCTCAAGTGCACGATCAAGCTGCCGGCGGACTGCGACAAGCAGGTCGCCATCGACACGGCGCTGGCCGAGGAAAAGGTGCAGCACGCGGTCGAGGGCAAGCAGATGGTCAAGCAGATCGTCGTGCCGGGCAAGATCGTCAATCTGGTCGTCAAGTAAACAGACTGCAGAGCAGGGGAACGGCGGGCGCCGTCCCCTCTGCTTTCACCAAACGCGCCTGCGGAGGAGGGAACCGCATGAAGAACGTCCTGCTCAGCCACGACGACAAGGTCTGCATGTACACCGTGCCGGACGAGGTGGCCGACCACCTGCAGCAATACTGCATGGAATTTGCGGTGGACTGGATCTGGAACGATCCGGCGGGCGCAAAGCTGCTCCGGCAGATCCGCGGGCAGACGGTCGCGGTCTATGGCACGCCCGACTTCATCGACTACCTGAACACTTACCGGTTCCCGGACCAGCCCTCCCGGCTGGCAGCGCAGCTCGATTATTACGATTACGAGCTGCCGGAAGCATACCGCGGTTATCCGCAGTTCAATTTCTGAAGCATGATAAACGTCCTGCGGCCCCGATATGGGGTCGCAGGACGTTTCAGCTTGCCGAAAAAGCTCCGCGCCGCAGGCGCGCATAAAATAGAATATTGCGGTGTGCCGCAAGATTCATAAAATCCGGGGGCGCAAGGTGAATTGGCCGAAGGCCAAGAGAGGGCGGCCTGGGCCGTGTACCTCGGATTTTATACCAGTCGGGACAAAAGTTTCGCAAGTCGGAACTTTTGTCCCGTTTGGATGTATCCGAGCGTATGCTCGGTACATCCCCTTCGATTGAAACTGTAGTTTCAATCGAGAGACTGTTCGAAAAACCATGTTTTTCGACAGTCTCAGAGCGTCCTGCGGCCCCGGCATGGGGCTGCAGGACGTTTTGCGTTTACAGCTGCGCGAGCGCTGTGCCCGGATAGTAGTGCGACAGGATGGCGGCGTAATCCGCGCCCTGCTCGGCCATGTATTTTGCCCCGTACTGCGACAGGCCGACCCCGTGGCCGTAGCCGATGGTGTGGAAAGTGATGCTGTCCGCTGTGGTGGTCAGGGTGAAGTTGGTGGACTGCAGGCCGAACAGCTCGCGCACCGCCGTCCCCTCCACGGTCACGCCGCCCAGCTCGACCGTGATCACGCCGCCGGCCGCCGAGCGCACGGACGCCTTGAACCAGGTATCCGGCGCGCCGGACACATCGGCAGACGGGAACGCCTCCGCGACCGCAGCGCGGAAGTCGTCCGCGGTGACGGTCACCGCGTCCTCATACCGCTCGTAGGCCGATCCGCCCGGGCTGACCGCGCTCTGCAGGTAGGGGATGTCCTCGCCCCACACATCCGCCGCGGATTCGGTGCGCGGGCCGCTGACGCAGTGGAACACCGCCGCAATGGGCTGGCCGTCGTAGGTGAGGATCTCGCCTGCCGTATCCTCGACCGCGCGCTGTACGCGCGACAGGTCGCTGCCCGACGCGGTCTCGACCGCGATGTCGCGGTAGGCCGCGCAGTGGTGGTAATCGTCGCACAGGTCGGCGGAGGGGTGCGCGTCAGGCCGCCCGCGGGACAGCTTGTAGACCGCATAGGTGCGCGCGGCGACCGCCTGCGCGCGCAGCGCCTGCTCGGGGAAGTCGTTCGGGATCTCGGCCGCGACCACGCCCGCCACATATTCCTCGAGCGGCAGCTCGGTGGGCGTGCCGTCGATCTCGACCGTGACCGTCGTGTAATCGCCCGCCGGCGCAGCCGCGGCCCCTGTCGCCGCCGCGGACGGCACGGTGAACGGCTCGGCCTCCTCCGACGGCCAGAAAACCGGCAGCAGGTACAGCGCGAGCACCAGCCCGCATCCGGTCAGCAAGAGTTTTCGCATGTCCGCCCCTCCCTCTGCTGGAAATATATGCGGTGGAAAAATTGCATAGAACACAAAATATAGGTTTATCTTGACAAACGTGCCAATATGTTGTATTCTATCCATATCGGAAGGCGAACAAATGTTCGATAAAATAAGGAGGGACGATATGGCACTGCGAAACATGGCACAGCAATACCGCGCAAACACTGCGCTGCTCGAACTGCGGATGAAGCAATTACAGGTGGCGCAGCGCCGCGCGCGGCACAAGGAGGTCCGCTACCGGCTCAAAAACCGGATCGGCTTCCTGCGGGTGCTGATCAACGAGAGCCGGAAAACCGCATTTCTGCTCGAACACTATTATGACAACAGGGGAGGGGATGGCCATGAGCCGCATTTGGACAGGAGAGCCGGCTGAGCGCGAGATGGAGCGGGCCGTGTATGACCACTATCTCGCCTCGCTCGCCGGGGACAACAGCGCATTCCGCGCGGCGTTTCGGGACGCCTTTTTCCACGCGATGCGGGAGACGCTGACCCAGAGGCAGTACAAAGTGCTGTGGATGAGCGAGGTGGAGGGGCTGTCCGGCAAGGAGATCGCCGGCAAGCTGGGCATCAGCGCGTCCGCGGTGTCGCGCCACCGCACGCGCGGCAAAAAGCGCCTGCGGCAGCTGCTCAGCTACAATCTGGAGCTGCGCAGCCGTCCGTTCCAGTAAAAAACAGAAAATGCCCACGTTTCGTGGGCGTTTTTGTTGGCGGCCGCCGCCCGTTCTGCTATAATCAAAGAAAACAGGCAGGGGGGAGCGCGATGCAGACCATTCCGGCAAAGACCATTGTCACGAACACGAAAAACGGCGCGGGCTGGTTTGGCGCGCGCTACAATATGAACATCTACCGCGGCTGTCCGCACGGCTGCATCTACTGCGACAGCCGGTCAGAGTGCTACCGCAACGACGACTTTGACACGGTGTGCGCCAAGCAGGACGCGCTGCGCATCATCCGGGACGACCTGCGCCGCAAGATACAGCCCGGCGTGGTGTCCACCGGCGCGATGAGCGATCCCTACAACCCCTTTGAGCGCACCGAGCAGCTGACGCGGCACGCGCTCGAGCTGCTGGCCGCCTATGGCTTCGGCGCGGCGATCGCCACCAAGAGCGACCTGATCTGCCGCGACATCGACGTGCTGCGCGAGATCCAGCGGGACGCGCCCGTGCTGTGCAAGCTGACCGTCACCACGGCGGACGACGCGCTCGCGCGCCGGATCGAGCCGCATGCGCCGCCGCCCTCCGCCCGGCTGGATGCGCTCGCGCGCCTGTCGGACGCAGGGCTGCCGGCCTGCATCCTGCTCATGCCCGTGCTGCCGTGGATCACGGACACGGAGGAGAATATCCTGACGCTCGTGCGATGCGCGCGCGAAGCCGGCGTGCCGTTTATCTATCCGGCCTTCGGCCTGACCATGCGCGACCGCCAGCGGGCGTATTTTTATCACCAGCTCGACCGCGCCTTCCCCGGCCTGAAGGAAAAGTACATCGCGCGCTACGGCACGCGCTACCGGTGCGCCAGCCCGCGCGCCAGGCAGCTGTGGGAGGTGTTCACCCGCGCCTGCGACGCGGCGGGTATCCTCTACCGGATGCAGGACATCACGCGCCGCTACCAGCGCGGCTATGACTGCGGCCAGCTCTCGTTTTTTGAGACATAACAAAGCGGGGGACGGAAAGTATCTTTCCGTCCCCCGCGGGCGCGAACACAATATATAGCGGTATAAAAGAAAAAAGAACGCGACATCAGGCCACACTACTGCACAGCCCCGTCGCGTGTCTTTGACAGTAAATAAAAACGGCTTTCAGCGAGTCAGCCTCAAGCTGTCCACCGAATATGGTCAAATTATAGCACCGGCAGGCTGGGGGAGACAAGGTGAAAAGTTGACAAAATTGCGTTCACAATTTATTCATAATTAAGCAATTCGACAAAACAAACAAATAATCGTGTAAAATTGGTGCAAAATGAATAAAATCCGGCGGTTTTGCCAGCGCCGCCGGCGGCCTGCCGCGGTAGAAATCAAAGGGCGCTGCGGCCTGCGGCGGTTTTTGGGAAATTCTTGTCCGGCGGCAGAAATCCCTTTACAAATCCGGCTGTACATGGTATCATATATTGTGTTTTCGCCCCGTGCTTAGCTGACGGATGACCGGCCGCGTCCCTACCGCGTCCATTTCACCAAGCCGCAGCCCGGCCCGCGGGTATGAAAAACAGCAATACCATATACGAAAGGTGAAGTAAATCATGATCCGTAAGGAAGACAAGACTGCCGTTATCGAGGCAAACCGCACGCACGCGACCGACACCGGCTCGCCGGAGGTCCAGATCGCCATCCTGACCGCGCGCATCCAGGAGCTCACCGAGCACCTCAAGGTCCACAAGAAGGACAACCACTCCCGCCGCGGCCTGCTCAAGATGGTCGGCCAGCGCCGTTCCATGCTGGCTTACCTGCAGAAGAAGGACATCAACCGCTACCGTGCGCTGATCGCCAAGCTCGGCATCCGCAAGTAAGAAAACAAGCAAATAGGGGAGCAGTCTGCTCCCCTGTTTCTGTTTCAAACGGAAGGCGGCAAAAGCGCTTTTTAGCAGTTGAAGGAGCGGAGAACACCGGCGTCCCCCCTGCTTCAAGTGCTAAAAAAGTGATGTGCCGCCCTCCGAAACATCTATCACAAGGAGGAAAAACCATGGCAAACATCAATCCCTTTGACTTCAAAAACCATCGCGTTTTTGAGACCGAGATCGCCGGCCGCAAGCTGACCGTCGACACCGGCAAGCTCGCGCAGCTCGCCAACGGCTCGTGCCTGGTGCGCTACGGCGACACCGCAGTCCTCGTCACGGCGACCGCGTCCGCCAAGCCGCGCGATGGCATCGACTTCTTCCCGCTCTCGGTCGACTTTGAGGAGCGCCTGTATGCGGTCGGCCGCATCCCGGGCAGCTTCATGCGCCGCGAGGGCCGTCCCTCCGAAAAGGCGATCCTGGCCTCCCGCCAGATCGACCGCCCGATGCGCCCGCTGTTCCCCAAGGATCTCCGCAACGACGTTTCCATCGTCTGCACCGTGCTGGAGAACGACTATGACAACTCCCCCGAGGTCGTCGCCCTGCTGGGCGCGTCCATCGCGGTTTCGATCTCGGACATCCCGTTTGACTATGTGGTAGCCGGCTGCCAGGTCGGCATCGTGGACGGCAAGACCGTCATCAACCCGACCAGCGAGCAGCGCAAGGTGTCGGATATGGACGTCACCCTGTGCGCGACCAAGGACAAGATCGTTATGATCGAGGCGGGCGCCAAGGAGGTGCCCGAGGACCGCATGTTCGATGCGCTGATGGAGGCGCACGAGGAGCTCAAGAAGGTCTGCGCGTTCATCCAGTCCATCAAGGACGAGATCGGCAAGCCCAAGTTCGAGTATGAGCACCACGACATCGACCACGACCTGTTCGACAAGCTCGAGGCGGCCTGCAATGACAAGTTCGAGGTCGCCATGGATACCGACGACAAGACCGTCCGCGACGCGGGCGTGCGCGCGATCGTCGACGAGTTCGAGGCGACGCTGGACGACGAATACAAGGAAGAGCACGGCGCGAACCTGTCCGAGTGCGTGGACAAGCTGCAGAAGAAGATCGTCCGCCGCTGGCTGGCAAACGGCAAGCGCGTGGACGGCCGCGGCATGGAGGAGGTCCGCCCGCTGGCGGCCGAGGTCCATGTGGTGCCGCGCGTACACGGCTCGGGCCTGTTCACCCGCGGCCAGACCCAGGTGCTGACCATGTGCACGCTGGGCACGCTGGGCGAGGCGCAGGAGCTGGACACCATCTTCGAGGAAAAGGAAAAGCGCTATATCCACCACTACAACTTCCCGTCCTTCTCGGTCGGCGAGACCCGTCCGTCCCGCGGCCCCGGCCGCCGCGAGATCGGCCACGGCGCGCTCGCGGAGCGCGCGCTGCTGCCGGTCATCCCGCCGGTGAGCGAGTTCCCGTATGCGCTGCGTCTGGTTTCCGAGGTCATTTCGTCCAACGGCTCGACCTCGCAGGGCTCGGTCTGCGGCTCGACCCTCGCGCTGATGGACGCGGGCGTGCCGATCACCGCGCCGGTCGCGGGCATCTCCTGCGGCCTGATCACGGACGGCGGTCAGGAGACCACCTTCACCGACATTCAGGGCGTTGAGGACTTCTATGGCGACATGGACTTCAAGGTCGCCGGCACCAAGAAGGGCATCACCGCGATCCAGGTCGACATCAAGGTGGACGGCCTGACCCCGAACATCATCAAGCAGGCGTTCGAGAAGTGCCGCGTGGCGCGCTATGGCATTCTGGACGAGATCATGCTCAAGGCCATCCCGGCGCCGCGTGAGGACGTTTCCGAGTGGGCGCCCAAGATGACCACCATGCACATCCATCCGGACAAGATCCGTGAGGTCATCGGCAAGGGCGGCAGCGTGATCCAGAACATCGTCGCGGAGTCGGGCGCCAAGGTCGACATCGAGGACGACGGCACGGTCACCATCGCGGCGGTCAAGGCGTCGGACGCGGAGAAGGCCAAGCAGATGATCGAGGCGATCGTCAAGGAGCCCGAGCCGGGCGAAATCTACTACGGCAAGGTCGTGCGCCTGATGAACTTCGGCGCGTTCGTCAACCTGCTGCCGGGCAAGGACGGCATGGTCCACATCTCCAAGATGGCAGACCACCGCATCGACAAGGTCGAGGACGCCGTCAAGGAAGGCGATATGGTCTGGGTCAAGGTCATGGAGATCGACGACAAGGGCCGCGTCAACCTGTCCATGAAGGACGTAAAGCCGGAAGAGAAAATCAAGTAAGTTCGGCTGGAAAGCATAAGCAAAGGCTTCGGAAGAAATTCCGAAGCCTTTTTATTTGCCCCCTCGCGTCCCATATGCTATAATAAAAACGATACCCATTCGAAAGGAACGGAAGCCATGTCAACCACCGTACTGCTCCCCGAGGGCGAGCTGCGCGTCGCGCGCTGCGATACGCTGGACAAGCTGATCGCCGTCGCGGACGGCGACGCGGCGCTGCTCTATCTCTATATCCTGCGCCACGGCGGCGCGGCGGACGGCAAAGCGGCCGCCCGTGCGCTGCACCTGTCCGCCGAGCGGTACGAGCGCGCGGCGTTTACCTTGAACCAGCTCACCGCGCCGGCCCAGCCCAGGGAGGACAAGCCCGACGCGCCGCCGCAGTACACGGCGGACGAGCTGCGCCGCGCCCGGCTGGACGACCATAAGTTCGCGGCGGTGTGCGAGAGCGCGGAGGGCGTGCTCGGCCGCACGCTGACCGAAGCGCAGCTGCGCTGCCTGCTGACCGCCTACGACCATCTGGGCCTGTCGGCGGGCGCGGTGATCGAGCTGCTGAGCTACCTCAAGGAGCAGAAGGGCGCGGTGCGCACGGCGGACATCCGCCGCGAGGCCGCCCAGTGGGCGGACATGGGCATCACCTCCGCGCAGGACGCGCAGCAGTACCTGGCGCGGCGCGTGAACGAAAAGCCGCTCAGCGAAGCGATCTACAAGGCGCTGGACGCCGACCCGGCGCAGCCCGCGCCCAAGGCGCAGCGCGTTTGCCGCTTTGCGCTGGCGCACGGCTTCCCGCCCGAGGCGGTCGCGCTGGCGGCGGCGCGCACCGACCGGCACCAGGGCCACAAGAGCCTGGATTATACGCTCGGTATCCTGCGCCGGTGGGAGGAAGCGGGCGTACATACGGTCAGCGAGATCACCGCGCTCGAGCCTGAGACGCGCGCGGCGGCCGGCGCGGCCGCGCAGCCGACCGACAGCGCCACTCTGGATGCGTGGGAGCAGAAATGGGAAGAGAGCCGGCGCGAAACCAGACGGAAGAGACTGGAGGCGGAAGCCAGTGGCATATGATAAAAAAGTGCTCGCCGCGGCGCGGCGGGCGCTCGAGCACGACCGCGCCGTGCACGAGGAGGAGCTGGAGGCGCGCCGGCACGCGGTATACGCGCGCGAGCCGCGCATCCGCGCGATCGACCGCGAGCTGTCCTCGACCGCGGCGGCGGTGCTGGGCGCGGCGCTCAAATCGGGCGGCGACCCCGAACAGGCCATCGCCCGCCTGCGGGAGCGCAATCAGGCGCTGCAGCGCGAGCGCGCCGCGCTGCTCGAGGGACTCGGCCTGCCCGCCGACTACCTGACCGGCAAGCCGCTGTGCCCCAAATGCGGGGACACCGGCTATCAGGGCAGCGCGACCTGCGAATGCGTCCGGACGCGGTACGCGCAGCTGCTCCGCGAGCAGCTGTCCACCGTGCTGCCCATCCGGGACCAGAATTTCGCCGCGTTCCGGCTGGACTATTACCCCAGCCGGGTGGACAGCCGCTTGGGAGACTCCCCGCGCGAGCTGATGGCAGACAACCTGTTTGAATGTAAGAATTACGCGCGGAATTTCTCCGCCCACGCCCCCAACCTGCTGTTTTACGGCTCGACCGGGCTGGGCAAGACCTTCCTGTCCACCTGCATCGCCGAGGTGGTGTCCGAGCGCGGCTTTTCGGTCGCCTATGACACGGCGATCAACATTGTCGCCGCGTATGAGACCCTGAAGTTCGGCAGCGGCGACGGGCAGGCGGCCGCCGAGCGCACCGCGCGCTATGAGCGGGCCGATCTGCTCATCATCGACGATATGGGCACCGAGATGGGCACGGCGTTCACGGTTTCCGCGCTGTACAACCTGATCAACACCCGCCTGATGGCGGGGCGGCCCATGATCATCAACACCAACCTGCTGCCCGAAACGCTGAGCGAGAAGTATTCGCCTGCGGTGGCGTCCCGCCTGCGCGGCGAGTTCAAGCCCCTGCATTTCGTGGGCGACGACATCCGCCTGCTCAAAAAGAAAAAGTAAACAATTCTTTCACAGGCCGTTCAAATTTTGTTCATATATTGGGCGGGGAAATGGGGTATACTAAGCATGTCGATCAGGGAAGCCGCAATCCCGGTCGACAGACAGCCTACCGATCTTTTTATTTCTCTTTTACCCCCCTTTATTTTGTGAAATGACAGGAAGCGCTCCGGTCCCGTTCCCCCACGGGCCGGGGCGCTTTCCTGTCTCTGGGGCGGGCGGGAAAAAGACGCAAATTTTTCAAAACCTGTTCATACCCTGTTCACACACGGCGGCGGGAAATGGGGTATACTGAACACGTCGGCAGGGGAGAGCGCAGAGTCCTCCGCCGGCAGTACTCCGATCATTTTTCTCTTTCTCTTTTACCCCTTTTTGAACAAGCGGAAACGCCCTGCCCTCGATCTCCCCCTTCGTCGGCAGGGCGTTTTCCCGTCTGCCGGACTGCGGCGGAAAATGCAAAAAAACGGCAGGTTCGGAAGGTTTTGGGCGCCAAATGCGCGGCAAAAGAGATTTGTAAAAAACCTTTCAAAGTCTGTTCAAGATTCGTTCACAATTTGCCGCCGGAGATGGGGTATACTGATCTTGCCGGAAGGGAAAACACCCGCCCGCCGGCATCCTTTTTCAATTTGTTTTCTTTCTTTCACCTTTTCTTTTTACCCTCTTTTTCATTTTGCATTGGCACGCCCTGCCCTCCGGACGGAGGACAGGGCGCTTCCATTTGTCCCGGCAAAGCGGCAACAAATCTTTCACAGGCTATTCAAAATCTGTTCACACATTGCGCGCCGCGCCGCAGTATACTGAATACGTCAGCAGGGGAAGCCGCAAGCCCCACGCTGAACGCCTACCAATCTTTATTTCTCTTTTACCCCCCTTTTTCAAATCTGTGTAGTGAATCGGCGAGCGCCGCTGTCCCGTTTCCCCCAACGGGCGGCGGCGCTTTGCTGCATGCCGGAGGCGCGCCGCCGTCGCCGGAACCGGACAAAAACGGGGCTGCTTCCACAGGCGCGCGGGGCGCCGCCGTGTGGGGCTTCCAGTCCCCCAGCCGCCGCGCGGACGCTGCGCCGCGAATGGCGTCTTTCTGAAAATTTGATAAAAATTTCGCAGGAGCGGCGAACGCGCGCCCTTGCGGAAACGCGCGGAATGCGGTATACTAAACATCAGGCGAGAATGAATATGTTAGGAGTTGTTAACTATGGGTTGCTCGCACAACTGTGATTCCTGCTCGGCGGGCTGCGGCGGCGAAAAGAGCCTCAAGGTCGCGGCGAACGCGGCGGCGACGGTACGCAAGGTGATCGGCGTGGTCTCCGGCAAGGGCGGCGTGGGCAAGAGCCTGCTCACCTCGATGCTGGCGGTCGGCATGACCCGCAAGGGCTATACCTGCGGCGTGCTGGACGCGGACATCACCGGCCCGTCTATCCCCAAGGCGTTCGGTGTACACGATAAGCTCACCGGCTGCGACGCCGGCATCCTGCCCGCGCGCAGCGAGGGCGGCGTGCAGATGGTCTCGATCAATCTGGTGCTGCCCAACGAGGATGACCCGGTCATCTACCGCGGCCCGATCATCGCGGAAACGGTCAAGCAGTTCTGGTCGGACGTGGTCTGGGACGATGTAGACTTCCTGTTCGTCGATATGCCGCCCGGCACGGGCGACGTTCCGCTGACCGTGTTCCAGTCCCTGCCGGTGGACGGCATCCTGGTCGTCACCTCGCCGCAGGACCTGGTCTCGATGATCGTGACCAAGGCGGTCAAGATGGCGGAGATGATGAACATTCCGGTGATCGGCGTGGTCGAGAATTACAGCTATCTGGAATGCCCGGACTGCGGCAAGCACATCTCGGTGTTCGGCGAGAGCCATATCGACGATATCGCCGCGCAGCATGGGCTGAACGTGCTGGCCAAGCTGCCGATCGACCCCAAGCTGGCTGAGGCGGTCGATGCGGGCAAGATCGAGGATATCAAGCTGCCGGACGCGCTCGCGGGCGCGATGCAGGCGGTGGAGGCACTGCGATGAACATTGCTGTTGCATATGAAAACGGGCAGATCGCTGCCAATCTGGGCAGCTGCAAGAGCTTCCTGATCGTCACAGTGGAGGGCAGGGAGCCCACCGGCAAGCGCATGGCCAAGGTGGAGGGCGAGGGCACGACCGCGCTGCTCCAGCTGGCCAATCTGGAAAAGATCGACGTGCTGATCTGCGGCTCGCTCGGCCTTGCCATCCGCAACGCGCTCGAGATGATCGGCGTGCTGCTCGTGCCGGGCTGCGAGGGCGCGCCCGAGGAGGCGGTGGCCAAGTTCATCGTGGGCGAAAAGCAGGGCGACCCGACCCTGCTCGAGATCGGCCGCGAGGAGGACCCGGACGACCCGATGGCCTGCATGCACGACTGCGCCAAGTGCGCGGGCTGCGGCCCGATCGAGATCCTCAAGCAGATCCCGGTCGAGGAAGTCAAGTAAAGCGGAAAAACCTGTTCAAAAGCGTCCCTGCGGGGCGCTTTTGCTTTGCGCGAAAAGCGCTGCATGCCGCGAATTTTTTCGCAAGAATGTATATTGACAAAGCGTCGGGCGGGCCGTAAGATGGATGCGGGAAACAAACGGGACGGCGGCACAGCGGCCGCGCCCGCAGGATAAGGATGGAAAAGATGAAAAACAACACGGCAAAACGGTATCTGTTTTTTCTGATCGGCATTTTGATCAACGCCTTCGGCGTGGCGCTCATCACCAAGGCGGCGCTCGGCACCTCGCCGATCTCGAGCGTGCCCTATGTGCTCAGCCTGCGCTTCACACCCACGCTGGGCGCGTTTACCTTCGTGATGAACCTGATCTTCATCATCCTGCAGCCGGTGCTGCTGCGGCGGGACTACCAGCCGATCCAGCTGCTGCAGATCGTGGTGAACATCGTGTTCAGCTGGTTCATCGACGTGAGCATGAACCTGCTGGGCTGGCTCGAGCCGCAGAACATCGCGGTCGAGCTGATCGTGCTGCTGCTGGGCTGCGCGGTGCTGGGCTTCGGCATCAGCGTCGAGGTCGCGCCCGATGTGCTGCTCGTCCCGGGCGAGGGGCTGGTCGGCGCGCTGACCGCGGCGAGCGGCAGACGCTTCGGCTCGGTCAAGGTCGCGTTTGACGTGACGCTCGTGCTCATTTCGCTCACGCTGTCGCTGCTCTTTTTCCACCGGCTCAACGGGCTGGGGCTGGGCACGGTGATCTCCGCGCTGCTGGTCGGCCGGTTCGTCAACCTGTATAACAGCCGCCTGCCGCTGATCGCGCACATCGCGCGTCTGGCGCACAAGCCGGATGCGGCCAAAACCGAATAACGCGGACAGGAAAACGCGGCGGGCATCCGATATGCCCGCCGCTGCTTTGTCATTCGATCTCGTCCTCGCCCAGCAGTTCGAGCACGTCGACCGGCGTGCCCGCGCGCGCGGCCTCGACGTGCAGGTGCGTGCCCAGCGCCGCTTCCGCGTCGATGGTCTCCGCGACCGCGCCGAGCGTCTCGCCCGCCGTCACCGCCTGTCCGGCGGAGACGCGCACATCGGTCAGCCCGCGGTAGGTGGAGGTCAGATCGGCGTCGTGCGACAGCGTGACGCAGCTGCCGTACAGCCCGTCCTCAAATACGTCCTGCACCGTGCCGTCGGTCAGCGCCAGCACGTTTTCTCCTGCTTCGGCGGCGAAGTCCGTGCCGCTGTGCACCCGCCAGTCGCCGAAGGTGGGCTGGAACAGCAGCTCATCGCCCGAAAACGGCGTGATGAC
>CALWJG010000030.1 GCA_944380945.1 uncultured Agathobaculum sp.
TGCGCGTGTCTTTTCCGTTTTGTTTGGTCCGCGTCAGGCGATGACGGCAGCCGGCGCCTCGACCTGCTCGTAGACGATGCTGATGACAGACAGCACGACCGTCGCGGTCGCGCGGCAGATATGCACCAGATCGTCGTCGATGCCATGGCGGCGGCCCGCTGCGCGGTAGCTGTCGTGCATCGAGGTGATGCGGCTGACCAGCGCGTCCACGGTCACCGGCGGGATGATCGGGCTGGCCCAGCGCTCGAACTTCGCCTCGGTCATGCGGCGGCGGATGACCAGCGCCACGCGCTTCTCATACAGATAGTGCGCGAGCAGGTTGTGGTCATAGATATCGTCATTATGCGGATAGGTGAAAAAGTCGGTGATGTAATGGCAGATCTCGCCGAGATCGACCGACAGTTCCCGGCCGTTGACCGGGCCGATGGTGTACTTGCGGGTGAACGCGCGGATCTTTTCCATCACCTCGTCCATCATGATCGAGGGGTTGTGGCGCTTGGTCAGGTAAGTGCCCGTCAGATCCGGCTTTAAGTTGCCGTAAACAAAGCCGCTTTGGTCAAAGGTCACGCCGCAGGTCTGCTCCACATAGTCCAGCAGCAGATGTGCGACGCGCACATGGGATACGGAATCCATCAGCAATCCTCCAGACGGAATACGCTTAAATACTCATTCATCTCTCATTTCCGAAACAGCCGGAGCAGCTCCGGCCCAAAACCGAGAACAGTATATCACAATTCTTTTCGCTTGTCTCGTATTTTTCGAAAAATGTAACACAAGAAACATATTTTTATCGTTTCCCAGCGATTTTTATGGGTAATTTAACCTGAATTTGGTTATCTTGCCCGGAAAGCCTCGCTGCGGAACTGGATCTTGCCCTCGAGCGCCTGCCGCAGGCGCTGGCACATGGCCTCGCGGTCGCGGTTGAGCGTGCCGGCGAGGTTGACGTAGTTGGACGCATGGTTGGCGCGGAAGATGCTGCCCTCGGAATCGATGTGCTCGAGCAGGATGAGCGTCTCGTGCGCGATCTCGATCGGGTTCATCAGGTAGAAGCGGCCCTCCTGCCAGTCCCGCATGAGCGGGGTGGGCAGCTCGAAGAGCAGGGTGAGCAGGCCGATGTACTCGGGCTTCATGCGCGAGAGCGCCTGGGCGGTTTTGACCGCGTGCTCCTCGGACAGTTCAAGCGAGCCCAGACCCGCGATCGCGGTCACGGACAGCTTCATGCCCGCCTGCTTGACCATCAGGCCGGCGCGCACGATCTCGTCCGCGGTCTCGCCCTTGTTGACCCGGCGCAGCACCTCGTCCGAGCCGGACTCCAGACCGAGGTAGATCATCTCCAGCCCCAGCTCGTGCAGCTGGTCCAGCTCCTCCTGCTTTTTGACCAGGATGGACGCGGGCGAGCCGTAGCTCGTCACCCGCTCGCACTCGGGAAACAGCTGCCGGATGTAGCGCAGGATCTCCGCCATGTGCTCCGGACGGCACATGAGCGCGTCGCCGTCCGCCAGGAAGATGCGCTCGACCCGGCGGTACATGCGCCGCGCCTCGTCAAAGTCGCGCTTGACGTCCTCGAGCTTGCGCACGCGGAACTGCTTTTCCTTGTACATATCGCAGAAGGTGCACTTGTTGTGGCTGCATCCGATCGTGACCTGCACGATCAGGCTGTATGCCTCGGAAGGCGGCCGGAAAACGCGGCCCTCGTATTCGATCATGGCTGTTTTTCTCCTTTGATTTGCTGTTTTACGGTAAAAAGCAGGGCGGAGAAGCGTGCTCTCCGCCCTGAATCCTGCTGTTATTTCAGTTCTCGACCGACTTTTCGTCGTCCGCCTCTTCGTCGTCTTCGGGCGCGGCGGTCTCCTCGTCCGCTTCGTCCTCCACGTCCGCGGCTTCCTCCTCCGCGTCGGCAATATCCTGCACGTCCGCAGCCGCGCATTCCTCCGCGCAGGCGCAGGAGGCGCAGTCGGAATCCTCGCGCATCATTTCCTCCAGCTCGTCCATTGCCTTGAGCTCGGCCTCATGATAGACTTCCTCTTCGCGCTTTTTCTGCAGCAGGACGAGCGCCGCCGTGGCGCCGGCTGCACAGGCGAGGCTGGTCAGCAGCAGTCCCGCTTTGATCTTGGTCGAATTTTTCACGGTCTCCACTCCTTCTCAAAATGATGCGGAATATATACTTTACTTTACCATATAGGCGCGGCAAAGTCAATGCCGGCCGCACCATTTGCATTATTTGCCCAGTTCGTACGCGCGGGCGATGCACTTGTCGTTTGCCTCGGCGAGTATGTCATACAGCCCGCGCTGCTCGAGCACCTGCATGGCCTCGACCGTCGTGCCGCCGGGCGAGCACACCGCGCGGATGAGCTCGGCGGGCGTTTTGTCCCGCCGGAGCAGCATTTTGGCCGAGCCGATCATGGTCTGGCAGAACAGGGTGAGCGCATCGTCCGCCGCGATGCCGTGCTGCACGGCGCTCTGCACCATGGCGTCGGCAAAGGCGTAGATGTAGGCCGGCGCCGAGCCCGCGAACGGGATGACCTCGTTGAGCATCTCCTCGCGGTCGAACACCACGGTCACGCCCATGGTGTCAAACAGCGCGCGCACCTGCTGCAGCTGCGCGTCGGTCGCCGCGGCGTTTTTGACCAGCTGGGTCGCGCCCTCGCCCAGCATGAGCGGGGTGTTTGGCATGACGCGGATGATGGCGGTGTCCGCGCCGAGCGCGGCCTCCATCTTGGCGAAGGTCACGCCCGCGGCGATCGACACCACGAGCGGCTTTTCCCCCGTGCAGCCGGCGAGCACAGGCAGGATCTCGTCGAAATTCTGCGGCTTGACCGCGAGCAGCACAGTGTCGCAGCCGGTGTACACCGCGGTATAGTCGCCGGTGACGGCGTAGCCCTCCCGGCGGTGTTTCTCCTGCTTTTCCGCGCTGCGGTTGAACAGCAGCGCCTCCGCCGGCGCAAAAAGCCCGGCGCGCACCGCGCCGTCCGCAATGGCAGATCCCATATTGCCCGCGCCCAGCACGCCGAAACGGTATTGTTTCATGGTCCTTCCCCTTCCCTGCTGCCGGCAGCGCCGGCTGAAATTCTGCTCACATTATAGCATATCCGCCTTTTGCCTGCAAATGGCTTGTGAAACCTGCCGAAACGTGGTAGAATAACAATATCTTTGTTTCCGGAGGCGAGCCAACCGTGGAACGGCATCTTCCCCATATCGGGCTGCGGACGGTCAAAACCGGCCTTGCGGTCGCGCTGGCGCTGTTTTTCGCCGATCTGCGCAGCTCTCCGCTGCCGATCTTTGCGGCGATCGGCGCGATCGTCGCCATGAGCCGCACGGTGGGGGATGCGTTCGAGACCTGCCGCACGCAGTTTTTCGGCATCCTGCTGGGCGCGGGCTTCGGCGCGGTCTTTGTCCATCTGTTCGCCGGGTTCCGCTGGATCGGCGTGGGTCTGGGGATGATCGTGCTCATCCTGCTGTGCAACCAGCTGCGGCTGCAGTTCGCGGTGCCGCTGGCGTGCATCGTGTTCGTCTCCATCTGCCTTTCGCCTGCGGAGGAGGCGTTCGGCTATGGCGCCAACCGCCTGCTGGACACCACCATCGGTCTGGCGACCGCGCTGGCGGTCAACATCATCGTCAAGCCGTACAACAACCGCGCGCGGATCGACAGCCTGTTCCGGCAGTTCCTGCGGTCCGTGCCCGCGTATGTGGACGAGCGCGTGCTGCAGGGGCATTACCCCGATCTCAGCCCGCTGCGCGTCCAGCTGGACCGCATCGCGGCAGAGCTCGCGATCTTCGGCAAGCAGGGGCTGCTCCGCCGCCGCAGCGACGGGGACGAGGCGGTCTTCCTGCAGGGCTGCGAGCAGCTGGCGCAGTCGGTCTGGCAGGAGCTCTCCGCGCTCTGCGCCATGGACGAGCGCGGCCGGCTGTCGCCGGAAAACGCGGAAAAGCTGTCCGCCCTCGGGCTGGCCGCGCCCGCGGGACTGGCCGCGCCGCCGCAGACCGAGGCGGATGTGGTCGGCAATTACCATCTGGACAACCTGCTGCGCGCCTACGGCTTCCTGTCCGCGTTCAGCGGCGCGGGACAGTTCCCGCAGAGCAGCATACCATCCTGAACCTGAAAAAGAGAAAGAAAAGAAATGTAAGGGAGTTAACAACAAACCATGGAACAGAACACAAGAAGCAGTTTTTCCAGCCGCATCGGCTTTGTGCTGGCGGCGGCGGGCTCGGCGGTGGGCCTGGGCAACCTGTGGCGCTTCCCCTATCTGGCGGCGCAGTACGGCGGCGGCATCTTCCTGCTGGTCTATCTGGTGCTGGTGGTGACGTTCGGCTTTACGCTCATGGTCACCGAGATCGCCATCGGCCGCAAGACCCGCCTGTCCTGCATCGGGGCGTATAAGGCGCTCGACCGGCGCTTCGGCTTCCTCGGCTGGATCGCCGCGTTCGTGCCGGTCATCATCACGCCGTATTACTGCGTCATCGGCGGCTGGGTGACCAAATACCTGTTCACCTTCGTCACCGGCGGCGGCCAGGCCGCGGCGGACAACGGCGGCTTTTTTGACCGCTTCACCCAGTTCGACGCAGGCTCGACGCTCGCGACCCTGTTCAACTTCAACGCCCCCGGCCCCTGGTTCCTGCTCTATACGCTGCTGACCGCGGCGGTGGTCATCTTCGGCGTGGAAAAGGGCATTGAAAAGGCGAGCAGCTTTATGATGCCCGTGCTGGCCGTGCTCGCCATCCTGATCGCCGGCTATTCGCTGACCATCGACGGCGCGATGGAGGGTCTGAAATACTACCTGCTGCCCGATTTCTCCAAGTTCTCCGCCTCGACCGTGCTGGGCGCGATCGGCCAGATGTTCTACTCCATGTCGCTTGCCATGGGCATCATGATCACCTACGGCTCCTACATGCAGCGCGAGAACATCATGGAGCACTCGGTCACCCAGATCGAGGTGTTCGACACGCTGTTCGCCTTTGTCGCCGGCCTGATGATCATTCCGCCGGTCGTGGCGTTCAACGGCGGCGACCCGACCAAGATCAACAACGGCCCCGGCCTGATGTTCAGCACGCTGCCCATGGTGTTCGAATCCATGGCGTTCGGCGAGATCATCGGCGCGGTGTTCTTCCTGCTGGTGCTGTTCGCGGCGCTGACCTCGTCCATCTCGCTGATGGAGACCATCGTCTCGGTCCTGATGGATAAGACGCCGCTGGGCCGCAAATCCTCCACCCTGATCGTCACCGGCGCGACGCTGCTCATCGGCATCCCCTCCTGCCTGGGCTACGGCCCGTGGGCGGGCATCAAGATCCTGGGCATGCAGTTCCTCGACTTTTTCGACTTCATCTCCAACTCGGTGCTCATGCCGATCGTGGCGGTGCTCACCTGCATCCTGATCGGCCATGTGGTCGGCACCAAGGTGATCGCGGACGAGGTCAAGCAGAACGGCGCGGCCTTCCACCGCGAGGGCCTGCACCGCGTGATGATCCGCTGGATCGCGCCCGTGCTGCTGGTGGCGATCCTGGTCTCCGAGCTGGCGACCAAGGTATTCGGCCTGTTCACCATCTGACCGCCATGCCGCGGCGCCGGCCCGCTTGACTTTTGCCCGGCCGGTTGCTATACTAAAGGAAATCAAAAAGCGTTATGGCTGCCATGACGCGGGAAAAGTAACCGTTTTCCGTGCGCCCGAGAGAGAAGCCCCTTTGGCTGCAAGGGCTTTGCGCGCGGCGCGGCGAAGTGCGCCCGCCGAGCACCGGGGTCAAACGCCCCGCGGGAAGCGCCCGTTACCGCGCGCTCGAGTGAAAAACAAGAGTGGAACCGCGACGATAAGCCGCCTCTTTGGACAAAAGAGGCGGCTTTTTTGGCGAAAGGAGACCGCATGTGGGATGATCTGCTGCTCGCTGTGGGGGAATTCGTGTTGGATATCCTGCCCATTGCGCCGGAGGATGAAGATTTCTTTATGGCAGACGTGATGGAGATCGAGGAAAGCACCCGTTTCCCCGGCAGGGCGCATTACCTCGTGCGGCTGCGGCCGCTGACCCGCCAGCCGGAGGGCTGGTATGTCTGCAAACGCAAACACCTGCCCCTGCTGCAGCCCGGGCGGCGCGTATTCGCCGCCGTGCGCAAGGGCAAAAATAAGCTCGTCCGCGTGTCCGCACTGCAAAACACTGTAAACAAATCCGAAAAGGAGATAAGACCATGAAACTGTTCAACACCCTGACCCGCCAGAAGGAGGAGTTCGTCCCGATCACCCCGGGCGAGGTCAAAATGTATTCCTGCGGCCCGACCGTGTACAACTATTTCCACGTCGGCAACGCGCGCCCGTTCATCGTGTTCGACCTGCTGCGCCGCTACTTCGAGTACCGCGGCTACAAGGTGAAATTCGTGCAGAACTTCACCGACATCGACGACAAGGTCATCAATAAGGCGAATGAAGAGGGCGTGACCTACGACGTGATCGCCGACCGCTATATCAAGGAATATTACGTCGACGCGGAGGGTCTGGGCATCGGCAAGGCGACCGTGCACCCCCGCGCGACCGAGACCATGGACGCGATCATCGACATCGTGCAGAAGCTGCTTGACAACGGCCACGCCTACCTCGCGCCCAACGGCGACGTGTACTTCCGCACCAAATCCGACCCGGATTACGGCAAGCTGTGCCACCAGCCCATGGAGGAGCTGCAGGCCGGCGCGCGCATCTCGGTCGGCGAGCAGAAGGAGGACCCGATGGACTTCGCGGTCTGGAAGGCTGCCAAGCCCGGCGAGCCCGCGTGGGACACGCCGTGGGGCTCCAAGGGCCGTCCCGGCTGGCACATCGAGTGCTCCGCGATGGTAAACAAATACCTCGGCCCGACCATCGACATCCACTCCGGCGGCCTCGACCTGATCTTCCCGCACCACGAGAACGAGATCGCCCAGTCCGAGTGCGCCAACGGCTGCACCTTTGCGCACTACTGGCTGCACAACGGCTTTTTGACCATCGACAACGAGAAGATGAGCAAATCCAAGGGCAACTTCTTCATGGTGCGCGACGCGGCGCAGCAGTTCGGCTATGAGACCATCCGCATGTTCATGCTGTCCGCGCACTACCGCACCCCGCTCAACTACTCGGCCGAGTCGCTCGAGATGAACAAGGCGTCCCTCGCCCGCCTGTACGAGGCGCGAAACAACATGGAGTTCCGCATCAGCAAGGCGGAGGGCGACGCGATGACCGCCGAGGAGTCCGCCAAGATGGAGGCGCTCGCGGCCTACAAGCAGAAGTTCATCGACGCGATGGACGACGACCTCAACACCGCGGACGCGCTCTCCGCGATCTTCGAGCTGACGCGCGAGATCAACGCCTGGATGGGCGCGCATCAGGACGCGACAAAGGCGTTCCTGACCGCGGCGCACGACCTGTTCATGGAGCTGACCGGCGTGCTGAACCTCGTGCAGAAGCGCGAGGACGCGGCCGATCCGGACGCGGAAAAGATCGAAGCGCTGATCGCCCAGCGCGCGGCGGCGAAAAAGGAAAAGAACTTCGCCGAGGCCGACCGCATCCGCGACGAGCTGGCCGCCATGGGCGTGACCATCAAGGACACCCGCCAGGGCACCCAGTGGAGCCGCGCATAAAACGATATGACTGAAAAACGGACGCTTGCACAACGCAAGCGTCCGTTTTTTATCGTGATACGGCCGTTTCAATCGAAAGCCTCTATGATCTGCCCGCGCAGGATGACCGTGTTGAGGCTGAAATCGTCGTCCAGCAGCAGGATGTTGGCGAGCTTGCCCGGCTCGAGCGAGCCGTAATCGTACTGGATGCCGATGGCGCGCGCGGGGTTGGTCGAAGCCGACCGCACCGCCTGCCCGAGCGGCACACCCATCTCCACCGCGCGGCGCATGCAGGTGAACAGGTCGACCGCCGTGCCTGCCAGCGTGCGGCCCTCGTTGATGGTCGCGCGGCCGTCCCTGACCACGATCTCCTGCCCGCCGAGCGGATAGACGCCGTCGCCCATGCCGGCGGCGGACAGGCAGTCCGACACAAGGATGATGCGGTTTTCAAACAGGCGGAACGCCGCCCGCACCGCGGCCGGGTGCACATGCGCGCCGTCCGTGATCAGCTCCACACCGACCTCGTCGTTGTCCAGCGCCGCGCCGATCAGGCCGGGCTCGCGGTGGGTCATGGGCGTCATGGCGTTGAACAGATGCGTCACCTCGCGCGCGCCGCGGCGGAACGCCTCGCAGGCGGTCGCGTAATCCGCTTCCGTGTGCGCGAGCGACAGGCGCACCTCGCCCGCGAGCGTCTCGATCATATCGAGCGCGCCGGGCAGCTCGGGCGCCACGCTGCACAGCTTGATCAGCCCCTCCGCCTTTTCCTGCAGGCGGCGGAACAGGTCCGCATCCGGCAGGCGCAGGTTTTCCAGCAGATGCACGCCGCGGCGGCCCTCCGACAGGAAGGGCCCCTCCAGATTGATGCCCGCGAGCGCGGCTTCCCGGCGGTCGCCGGTGTGGGCCGCCGCCGTCTCCATGACCGCGGCGAGCCGCTCCTCGGGCAGCGACACGGTCGCCGGGCAGATCGCACACACGCCGTGCGCAGCTTGATAGCGCGCGATGGCCGAGAGCGCTTCCTGCGTGCCCTCGCACAGGTCGCGCCCCGCGCACCCGTGGAAGTGGATGTCGACCAGTCCGGGGATGGCGTACAGCCCGCCCATATCGCACGCATCCGCGGAGGGCTCCGCAGACGCGATCCGGTCGCCCGAGAGCGTCAGTCCGCCGGTGCGGAACGTGCCGTCCGGCTGGTAGATCCTGAGGTTGGTAAATTCCATTGTGCTTTGCCCCCTGTCCGGTTGCCGCGCCGGCTGCCGCCGGCTGTTTTCTGGGTTTTCTCTATCCTTTTTCCGCCTCCCGGCCGCGCAAAAGGAAAAAGGCGGGACCGCGCCCGCCTTTTCTCCCAAACCGCCCCGGCCGGGGCGCTGTTCTTACAGGTTGTCCTTCAGGAACTGCTCGAGCGCCGCAGCCGCTGCGTCCTCGTCCGCGCCTTCGATGGTCAGGCGGACGGTGTCGCCGTGCTTGACGCCCAGGCTCATCACGCCCATGATGCGCTTCGCGTCGACTTCCTTTTTCGGGCCCGCGATCTTGATGCTGGACTGGAACTTGGCCGCTTCCTTGACAAGCAGGCCGGCCGGACGCGCGTGGATGCCGAGCTCGTCCTGAATGATATATTCTACGGTTTTCATTGGTGCATTTTCCTTTCTTCCCATCCCATGCGATTCGGGCGCCCTTCTGCCGGAGCCGCCGGCCGCATGAGATGTTGCTCATCGTTATCATTGTAACAAAACGACCCGGTATTTTCAAGCCGCCGCCCCCGGCCAAACCGCCAAAAATGGCCGCCAAATTTTGCCGTTTTGCACAAAGCATCCGCCCTCCCACCGCTTTGACAAGCGCGGCCTTTTCTGCTATATTGGTGGTAAATACAGTGCAAAAAGCGAGGCGTCATACCATGAAGATCGACGGAAACGAACTTGCGATCCTGCAGGACCGGCTCGACCGCGAGGGCAAAAAGAAGGAAGCCTGGGAGATCAAGCAGGAGTTCCTGCGCCAGGTGCGCGAGGCGGGCGACCACTGCCCCTGCCCCGAGGCCTGCCCGCACCACGGCAACTGCTTTGAGTGCGTGACCGTGCACCGCGGCCACCGCGACCACCTGCCCATGTGCATGTGGGACATGGTCAACGAGCGGCTGGCGGCGCTCAGCCACATGACCGAGGGCACGCTGCGCGCCTATGAGGACCGCAAGGCGGCTGAGGCGGCGGGCTGCGCCGGATGCGCGGGCTGCGCGGAAAAAGACAAGTAAGGCACCCCATGGGGGCGCTTGCAGAGCCGGACCGGCGCGTCCGGCTCTTTGTCTGCCCAAATCTGTTAATCGGGCGCTAATTCCTGCGAAAATGTATTGCATTTTGCGCATTAAACGACTATAATCGCTATATATACCCAGGGGAAAAGAAAAAAAGAACGGAGGCGCAGTATGCGCATCATTATTGTAGGCTGCGGCAAGGTCGGCGCGGCGCTGGCCGAGCAGCTTTCTGCGGAGGGGCACGACCTGACGCTGGTCGACCTGTCCGAGCGGCGGCTCGGCGAGCTGACCGATATGCTGGACGTTGCCTCGGTAGCGGGCAGCGGCACCAGCTACCATGTGCTCAAGGAAGCGGGCGTCAAGGAGACCGACCTGCTGATCGCCGCCACCACACACGATGAGATCAACCTGCTGTCCTGCCTGATCGCGTCCCGCGCATCGGGCTGCCACACCATCGCGCGCGTGCGCGACCCGGAATATGTCTCCGAGATCGGCTTCATCCGCGACGAGCTCGGCCTTTCCATGATCATCAACCCCGAGCTGTCCACCGCCCGCGTGGTGTCCCGCCTGATCCGCTTCCCGTCCGCGATCGGCGTGAACACCTTCGCCAAGGGGCGCATCGAGCTGCTCGACATCCGCGTGCCCGCCGGCTCCCGGCTGGAGGGCATGGCCGTATGCGAGGTCAACCCCAAGCTGAGCGCCAACGCGCTGATCTGCATGGTGCAGCGCGAGGGGCAGACCTATATCCCGAACGGCGACTTCATCCTGCGCAGCGGGGACAATATCACGGTCATCATCCCCCCGCGCGAGCAGGAGCGCTTTTTCCAGACCATCGGCGTGCCCAACGACCGCATCGGCAGCGCCATGCTGATCGGCGGCGGCAAGATCTCCTACTTCCTCGCCAAAATGCTGCTGGCCTCGGGCATCTCGGTCAAGATCATCGAAAACCGGCTGGACCGCTGCGAGCTGCTGAGCGACCTGCTGCCGAACGCCACCATCATCCACGGCGACGGCACGGACCGCGACCTGCTCGAGGAGGAGGGCCTGTCCTCCTGCGAGGCGTTCGCCGCGCTGACCGGCATGGACGAGGAGAACATCCTGCTCTCGCTGCACGCCGGCCGCCACTCCAAGGCCAAGCTGTTCACCAAGGTCAACCGCGTCAACTTTGAGGAGATCATCAGCAGCCTGCCCATCGGCACGATCATCCGGCCCAAGCAGACCACTGCCGAGCTGATCAGCCAGTACATCCGCGCGATGCAGAATTCGATGGGTTCCAACATCGAGACCCTGCACCAGCTGGGCGGCGGCGCGGAGGCGCTCGAGTTCCGCGTGGCGGCGCACGACCTGACCGGCGTGCCGCTGCAGGATATGCCCATCCGCCCGGGCGTGCTGCTGTGCTGCATCAACCGCAGGGGCAAGCGCATCATCCCGCGCGGCAAGGACGAGCTGCGCGAGGGCGATACGGTCATTGTGGTCTCGACCCACAAGGGCATGAATGACCTGCAGGATATCTTCCGGTCGGAGGAGATGCCCAAATGAATTATGCGATCATCCGCTATCTGATCGGCTGGATGCTGGGCGTGGAATCCGTGTTCCTGCTGCTGCCCGCGCTGACCGCGGTCATCTATCAGGAGCCGGTCGTGCTGGCCTATGTGGGCACCGCGGCCATCTGTCTGGCAGTCGCCGCGCTCTTCTGTCACAAAAGGCCGAGCAACCCGCGCTTTTACGCGCGCGAGGGCTTTGTCACCGTTGCGCTGTGCTGGATCGTGCTCGCCGTCACCGGCGCGCTGCCCTTCCTGTTCAGCGGGGAGATCCCCTCGATCGTGGACGCGATGTTTGAGACCATCTCGGGCTTTACCACCACGGGCTCGACCATCGTCGCGGACGTGGAGGCGCTCACCCACGCCGCGCTGCTCTGGCGCAGCCTGACCCACTGGGTCGGCGGCATGGGCGTGCTGGTGTTCATGCTGATCATCCTGCCGCTGGCAGGCGGCCAGACCATCCACCTGATGCGCGCGGAGAGCCCGGGGCCGTCGGTCTCCAAGATGTCCCCGCACATGCGCGACACCGCGTTCATCCTCTATGCGATCTACTTCGGCATGACCGTGCTGCAGATCGTGCTGCTGGTCATCGGCGGCATGCCGTTTTTTGAATCCGTGTGCACCTCGATGGCGACCGCCGGCACGGGCGGCTTCGGCATCTGGAACAACTCGATGGCGCACTATGAGAGCTTCTACCTGCAGGGCGTGACGAGCATCTTCATGATCCTGTTCGGCGTCAATTTCAGCTTTTACTATCTGGCGCTCTCGCGCCGCATACGCGAAGCGGTGCGCATCGAGGAGGTGCGGCTGTACTTCGGCGTCATTCTGGGCTTTACGCTGCTGATCGCGTGCAACGTCCGCGATATGTTCGGCAGCTTTTTCGAGAGCTTCCACCATGCGCTGTTCCAGGTCGCGTCCATCATCACGACCACCGGCTTTGCCACCGTGGACTTCAACCTGTGGCCCGCGTTCAGCAAGGCGCTGCTCGTGCTGCTGATGTTCATCGGCGCGTGCGCGGGCTCGACCGGCGGCGGCATCAAGTGCTCGCGCGTCGTGCTGCTGGTCAAGAGCGTCAAAAAGGAGATGCAGTACCTGATCCATCCGCGCGCGGTGCGCGTCAACAAGATGGACGGCCACCGCGTGCCGCACGAGACGATGCGCTCGGTCAACGTGTTCATGGTCGCCTACCTGCTGATCTTCTCGGCATCGGTGGTGCTGGTCAGCCTGACGTGCGAGGATCTGGTCACCTGCTTCACCGCCGTGGCGACCGCGCTCAACAACGTCGGCCCCGGCCTGGAGCTGGTCGGCCCGGCGGCGAATTTCGGCTTTTTGCATCCGCTCAGCAAGATCGTGCTGATGTTCGACATGCTGGCCGGCCGTCTGGAGCTCTTCCCCATGCTGCTCCTGTTCGCGCCGCGCACCTGGCGGCGCAGCCGGTGATGCACGCCGTGAAAATCTTTTCGACAAGCAAAACCCCCGCCACAGGCGGGGGTTTT
>CALWJG010000031.1 GCA_944380945.1 uncultured Agathobaculum sp.
TCCAAGCCCTGTTCAAACTCAAAACCCATTGTTGCCATCCTCCGTTTTATGATAAAGAATCGTTCAGATTATCTTTTACGACCTCATTCGTGGGCAGACCGGTATATTTCCCGGGTAAGCTGCCCCATTGTTTTAATTTTACCTCGATTTATTCCATTTTGCAACACAAAATAGTGAATTCCTGAAAAATTTCTTGGGATAATCTGTACCTTTCCGCCAAAGCGCTGTCATTTTCCGTGAAAATGCACTGTATTGCGGCAGATCCAGCCCGCTTTTCGGTTATTTTCCCATCTCCCCTTTGTCCGGCTCTGAACACGCGGCTATTCCTCCAGCCCGTCGTCCGCGCTGTCGGCGTCGTATTCATCGTATTCATCCGATGACGCGTCGTCCTCCGATGAGGCTTCGTCTGTTTCCGACCCGTCCTCGCCGTCATACGTCTCTTCGCTGTCCGCGTCTTCGCCGTCCCCGTCCGTGCTGTCGGGATCGTCCGGATCGTCCTCATCTCCGGGCTCGCCCTCGCCGTCCGGATCGTCCGCATGCTCCGGATCATCCGGGTCGTCCGGCTCGTCCTCCAGGGATTCCAGATTGACCGGCGGGCTGCTGCCCGTCTCGGTCTCGTTCGCCGACGCCGCGACGTTCTCCGCCGTATCCGGCACAAAGTGCAGCCGGTTCTGGTCGTCCCAGTACAGCCGCCCGATGTCCGAGGGCGAAAGCCGCTCGCTGATCACGGTCTGCGCAAAGCGGATCCGGTAGGACAGCCCGTCCAGCGTACCGACGCGGATGTCGAACCGCCCCTCATAGCCGATGCGGATGTCGGTCAGGTCGGTCAGGTTGATAAAGCGCAGCCCGTCCAGCATACCGGCCGCATCCAGCGTCTGGAGCACATCCAGCAGCGCGTCGACATAGGCGTCCTGCGCGCGCTCGACCAGCTCGCCGGGCTCCGCATCCTCCAGCGCAACGCCGGACACCGTCGCCAGCCCGCCGTCGGTCTCGCTCAGCTCAAGCACCTTGCCCTGCTCGCTCAGATAGCAGTAGCCCGTCCCCGACGGGACCGCGACCGCCCCGCTGCATTCGGTCACCGTGACCATCAGCGTATCCGGCAGGCGCCGCCTGATCTGCACGCTCTCCAGATAGGGGAAGTCGTGCAGCAGCCGGTCGGACACCTTGACCTTGTTCCACAGGTAGAGGTTGTCCCCCTGCTTGACACCCATGCCTGCAACGATCTCCTCCGTGCGGTAGCGCATCGCGCCCTCGACCGAGATCGTCTTGACCTTGAAAAAGATCGTCAGCGCGCATATGGCCGCCGCCACCAGAATGGCAAGGAACAGCACGCGCCCGGCCGCGCGGATGATCCGCTGCCGCCGGTTCGCGCGCCGCCGCTCCTGATCGGGCGTTATCTGTTTTTGCTCCCTGCGTTTCATACAAACGCCCTTTCTGCGTTATTTATGATGTTCGATCGCCCACTGGATCTCGCGGTAGATCTTTTCGCTCGCGTCGTGAGCGGCAAGCTGGGTCGCCGCCTGCCCCATCTGCTGCAGGCGCGTCCGGTCGGAGAGCAGCTCCTGCACCTCGTCGTACAGCCGCTGGGCGGATGCGTCCTTTTCGAGCAGCACCCGGCAGCCGCCGGCCTGCTCGAGCGCGCGCGCGTTTTTCTCCTGATGGTTCTCCGCCACGAACGGCGAGGGCACCAGCAGCGCCGGCCGGCCGAGCATGCACAGCTCGCCCATGGTCGCCGCGCCCGCGCGGCACACGATCAGATCGGCCGCCGCCATGCGGTCGGCCATATCGTAGATGTATTCGGTCACCTGAATGTTGGGATGGGCGGCGAAATCCGCCCCCTGCTCGGCCGCCATTTTGGGCAGCCAGTCGCGCGCCGCCGCGCCGGTCGCATGGACGTGGTGGTAGGGCACGCTGTTTTTGCACTCGAGCGCAAGCGCGCCCGCCATATGCTCATTCATGTATTTGGCGCCCATCGAGCCCCAGAACGAGACGACCAGCTGGTCGTCCCCGGTCAGGCCGAATTTGGCGCGCGCCTTTTCGCGGTCCGCCGACAGGATCTCGCCGCGCACGGGCGCGCCGGTCAGCACGACCTTGTCCCCCCCGCCGAGCAGCTCCTTTGCCTGTTCAAAGCAGACGAGCACGCGGTCCGCCTTTTTGGCGAGCATCTTGGTCACCTTGCCCGGCAGCGCATTGACCTCGAGCAGCACGGTCGGGATGCCCATCTGCTGCGCCGCGCGCACGACCGCGAACGACGCATAGCCGCCGCAGCCGATCACGCAGTCCGGCCGCGCCTTTTTGAGCAGCTTTTTCGCCTTGCTCACCGCAGTGACCGCCAGCCGCGCCGCCTTGACATTGTGCGCCAGCCCGCCCGGGCTCAGCGAGCGCGACAGGCCGATGATCTCGATCGTGTCGAGCGGATAGCCCTCGCGCGGGACGAGCTTGTTCTCGATGCCGCGCGCCGAGCCCGCAAAGCGGATCACGGACTCCGGCTGTTTTTTCTCCACGTACCGCGCGATCGCAAGGCCGGGCGTGACATGGCCGCCCGTGCCGCCGCCGGTGATGTACAGTCTCATTTCATTTCCCCCTGCCGCCCGCGTGCGCGGGCCGTTGTTTCCCCTCCCGGGAGTATGGAAGCGCGTTATTCCTCCTGCCGCGCCTGCGCGCGCATGTAGCGCGATATGTTGAGCAGGATGCCCATCTCGCCCAGCTGCAGCAGCAGCGCCGTGCCGCCGTAGCTGAAAAACGGCAGCGACGCGCCCGTGACCGGGATGATACCGGTCACGACGAACAGGTTCATCAGCGTCTGGATGGCGAGCTTGATCGTGATGCCGGTCGCCATCAGGCAGCCGAACTTATCCGGCGCGGCGCGCGCCACGCGGAAGCCGCGGTAGATCAGATAGGCGAACAGCGCGATGACCAGCAGCGCGCCGACCAGCCCCATCTCCTCGCACCAGATGGCGAAGATGAAGTCGTTCTGCGGCTCGGGCAGGTACAGCTGCTTCTGCACGCTGTTGCCCAGCCCCTGACCGAACAGCCCGCCCGAGCCGATGGCGATCTGCCCCATCGCGCCCTGCCAGCCGCCATCCTGCATGTTGGAGAACGGGTCGAGCCAGACGGCGAAACGCGTCCGCACATGCTCAAACGCGAAATAGAACACCATGACCGCGCCCACGCCCGCAGCGCCGATCGGTATGAAGTACCACAGGCGCATGCCGCCCGCGACCAGAATGAGCACGCCCGTACCGCAGATGATCAGCATGGCCGAGGTATGCGGCTCCAGATACAGCAGCACGCAGTACGCCGCCAGCAGGAAGCCGTAGGGCTTGATCAGGCCCTTGATCGAGCGCACGCTCTTGGTATCCTTTGCGATCCAGTAGGAAAAGCAGATGATGACCGTGATCTTGGCCAGCTCGGACGGCTGGAAGCCGAACAGCCAGCGGCGCGCATCGTTGCGCACCGTGCCGACGCCGGGGATAGCCACCAGCACCAGCAGGATGATCGAGGCCCACATGATCGCGTTGCTGAAGCGCGCGTAGATCCGGTAGTCGATCTTGGAGATGATGATCATGGCGACCACGCCCGCGACCGCGACCAGCCCCTGCCGGCTGATGAAATGCGTCGCACTGCCCTGATAGAACATCGCGTTGGCATAGCTCGCCGAGAACAGGGCGATCAGGCCGACGAGCAGCAGCAGCATGACCGAAAAGAACACGCCGGCGTCCCATGCATGGGCGCGCACCCGCGCGCGGTTCTGCGCATGGGGATGCGCGGCGCGCGGCGGCAGCTGCTCCCGCGGGAGCACCGCCCCCGATGCGCGCGGCACGGGCTGCGGCGCCGGCCGCCGTGCGGGGACCGCCCGCCGGGTCGGGCGGGTCTGTCGTTTTGTGGGAGCCATTGGGACACCTCCAGCGTTAGGCTCAGAGAATCGGCGCAAGCGCCGCGAAATAGGCCAGCAGGCACAGCAGCGCCGTCAGGCCGGAGAAGATCAGCACGATTTTTTTCTCGCCCCAGCCGCACATCTCAAAATGATGGTGGATGGGAGCCATCTTGAACAGGCGCTTGCCGCCCGAAACCTTGAAATAGGTCACCTGCAGGATGACCGACAGCGTTTCAATAATGTAGATCAGACCGACCAGCAGCAGAATCAGCGGCATATCGCACGCGAACGCCAGACCGGCCACCGCGCCGCCGAGGAAGAGCGAGCCCGTGTCGCCCATGAACACCTTGGCGGGGTTGAAGTTGAAGATCAGGAAGCCGGCGAGGCCGCCCGCGAGCGCTGCGGCGAACAGCATCACGCCTGCATCCTGCCGCGCGATGCCGACGGCGACAAAGAAGATCGCGACCGGCAGGGTCACGCCCGCGGCGAGGCCGTCGATGCCGTCGGTCAGGTTGACCGCGTTATCCGCGCCCACGATGACGAACGCCGCAAAAATGATGTACAGCGGCCACGGCAGCGGGATCGCGATTTCGGTAAACGGGATCCAGAGCGCCGGCAGGCCGTCCGAAAACAGGAACAGCACCAGCACGAACACCGCCGCCACCAGGATCTGCAGCAGCAGCTTCTGCTTGGGGCTGAGGCCGGCGTTTTCCTTCTTTTTGATCTTGGCGTAATCGTCCACAAGGCCGACCGCGCCGTAGGCCACGGACAGGCCGAGCACGGCAAACGACGAGACGATGACCTCATGCGTCATCGCGCCGAGCGCAGCGCTGCCTGCGATGACCGCAGCCGCGATGCCGATGATGAACATGAACCCGCCCATCGTCGGGATGTTCTGCTTGTTCATGTGCCACTTCGGCCCGATCTCCAAGATCTTCTGGCCGAATTTCATTTTGCGCAGATAGCGGATCACCGCCGGCCCGATCGCCGCCGTGACCGCAAAGGCGACCGCGCAGACAATGAGCGCGGTCCGGATATTGATCGGTGTCATTCTTTCACGTCCTCCCCTAAGAACAATGCGAGCGCCTGTTCCATCCGCATGCCGCGGCTTCCCTTGAACAGCAGCGCGTCGCCTTTTTTCGCATCCTGCCGCAGCGCCGCGACGAGCGCAGCCTGATCGTCAAATGCGTAGGCCCTCTCCATCCCCTTTTCCTGCGCGCCTGCGACCATTGCGGCCGCGTCCGGCCCGTAGGCATAGAGCGCATCCGCATACCGCGCGGCCGCGCGGCCCGCGCGGCGGTGGCCCTCCTCCGCGTAATCGCCCAGCTCGAGCATCGAGCCGAGCACCGCGAAGCGGCGGCCGCCGGGCGCCATGGCGCCGAGCACGGCCAGCGTGGCCTCCATCGCGTCCGGACTGGCGTTATAGCAGTCCGCATAAATGTGGTAGCCGTCCTGCTCGTAGATGTTCTGCCGCATGCCGCTCGCCTCATAGGAGGCAAGGCCCGCGGCGATCTGCTCCGGCGTTTCGCCCAGCAGCAGTCCGGCCGCCGCAGCCGCCAGCGCATTGAGCACATTGTGCGCGCCCGGGATGCTGAGACGCGCGGCAAAGCGGCCGCCCACGGGCAGGGTCTCTACCTGCATGGTATTATTTATGATATCAAATCCGCCGTCCGGATGCAAGTGCGCGATCAGGTCGCAGGCGGGGTTTTCCACGCCGTAGGTGACCACGCGGCAGCCGAGGCTTTCGCGTTTCTCCCACAAGAGCGGCTCGTCGCCGCACAGGACCGCGCAGCCGTCCGGCTGCAGCCCCTCGAGGATCTCGAGCTTGGCCTTGCAGATGCCCTCGCGCGAGCCGAGAAACTCGATGTGCGAGGTGCCGATGTTGGTGATGACCGCGATATCCGGCCGGGCCGCCGCGGTCATGCGCGCGATCTCGCCGAAGTGGTTCATGCCCATCTCCGCCACCATGACCTCGGTTTCCCGCGTCATGCGCATCAGGGTCAGCGGCAGGCCGATCTCGTTGTTGAGGTTGCCCTCGGTCTTTTCGGCGTTGAATTTGCGGCGCAGCACCGCGTACAGCAGCTCCTTGGTGGTGGTCTTGCCGACCGAGCCGGTCACGCCGACCACTTTGCCGCCGCACAGCCTGCGGTAGCCGCCCGCCAGATCGAGCAGCGCCTGCGAGGTGTTTTCCACATAGAGCGCCGGCACCGGATACTCCTCCGCATGCCGGTGGGAGACAACTGCCGCCGCGCCGTTTTCGACCGCCTTGGCGATGAAGTCGTGCGCGTCGAACCGCTCGCCCTTGATGGGCAGGAACAGTGCGTTTGGCGGGATCTGCCGCGAATCGGTCGAGACGGCCGTCAGTTCGGCTTCTCCCCTGGCCTCTCCTCCTGTCCAGGCCGCCGCCTGGGCGAGCGTAAAGTGTTCCATGTCGTTTCCCCCGTCTGTCGTTTTATTCTGTGTCCGCGCTGCGGGCGCAGCGCTTATTTCGCCTTATTGAAATAGTCCGCCACGATCTCGCGCTCATCCATGTGGTGCTTGACGTGGTTGACCTCCTGATAGGTCTCATGGCCCTTGCCCATGAGCACGATGATGTCGTCCTTTTTGGCGTGCGCGAGCGCCCAGTGGATGGCCTCCGGCCGGTCGACGATCACCTGCATGGGGGTCTTGGAGCCCTTCATGCCTTCGAGGATATCGTCGATGATCGCCTTCGGGTCCTCGGTGCGCGGGTTATCGCTCGTCACAACGCAGAAATCCGCGAGATCCGCTGCGATTTTTCCCATCTTGGGGCGCTTGGTGCGGTCGCGGTCGCCGCCGCAGCCGAACAGCGCGACGACCCTGCCCTTGGCAAAGCCGCGCACCGCGCGCAGCACGTTTTCCACGCCGTCCGGCGAGTGGGCGTAGTCGATCAGCACGGTATAGTCGGTGTCGGTCGGCACGACCTCGACGCGGCCCTTGACGCCGTGCGCCGTGGCCAGCGAGCCGGCCGCCGCGGACAGCGGGATGCCGAGCTGGAGCACGATGCCCAGCGCGGTCAGCGCGTTTTCCGCGGAGAAGCGGCCCGGGATCGGCAGCTTGACGCGCGCGAGCTCGCCCTTCATCGCAGCGACAAACTCCACGCCGTCCGCGTGCAGCTTGAGATTCTTTGCGGTCAGGTCGGCTGCGTCCTTTTCGCACGAAAAGGTCAGGCAGGGGCATTTCGCATCCGCCAGCATGGCCTGCGCCGCCGCGTCGTCCAGATTGATGACGCCCTTGTCGCTGACCGTGAACAGGATCGCCTTTGCCCTGCGGTATTCCTCCATGGTCTTGTGGAAATCGAGGTGGTCCTGCGTCAGGTTGGTGAACGCGCCCACCGCAAAGCGGATGCCGTGCACGCGGTCGAGCACGAGCGAGTGCGAGGACACCTCCATGATGACATGCGTGCAGCCCGCGTCGCGCATGCGCGCGAACAGCGCGTGCAGCTCGTAGGATTCGGGCGTGGTGCGCTCGGTCTCGATCACCTCGTCGCCGATCAGGTTCTGGTTGGTGCCGATCAGGCCGACTTTATGCCCCGCATCCTCGAGGATGTGCTTGACCAGATAGGTGGTCGTGGTCTTGCCGTTGGTGCCGGTCACGCCGAGCATGACCATGCTGTCCGCCGGATGGCCGAAGCGGTTGGCCGCGATCTCGGCCAGCGCACGGCGGGCGTTTTCCACGACCACGGCCGGCGCGCCCGCGGGCGCCTCCTCGCACACGATCGCCGCCGCGCCCTGTTCGAGCGCCTTTGCAATATACTTATGTCCGTCGGTCGCGTAGCCGCGGATGGCGACAAACAGGTCGCCCGGCTGCACGGCGCGCGAATCGTAACGCACTTCCCGGATCTCGGTATCCGCTGCGGCGGCATTGCTCTTGACGGCAACGCCTGCCAGCAATTCCTGCAATTTCATCCCAGTTCCTCCTGTTATCGGTCGTTGACGTTCGTGGTGTCCGCGAATTCGACCGTCACCACGGCGCCGATATTCACCTTTGTACCCGCTGTCGGGCTCTGGCGGCTGGCGACGGTGCTGCCCGTCACCTGCGAGCTGGCAACGCCGCTCTGTCTGAGGTACAGGCCGTACTGCTCGAGCGTATCGCGGCATTCGTCCGGCGACAGATTGGTCAGATCGGGCACCTCTACCTGCTCATCGGGCTTTTCCTCGCCCATATACAGGATCACCCTGCCGCTCGCCGGGATGCGCACGCCGCCCGCCGGCACCTGATCGGTGACGGTGTCGCCCTCGCCCACCGTGCGGTAGCCGAAGCCCGCCTGCTCGAGGGCCGCTGCCGCCTGCTCCTCGGTCGAGCCGGTCACACTGGGCACGGTCAGCTCGCGGCGGTCGTTCTCCTCATCCGAGTAGACCGGCGAAACGCCGATGTACGGGAGCACTTCCTCCATGATGCGGCCCACGACCGGCGCCGCGATCGCGCCGCCGCCGTGCGGCGCGGATTCGGGCAGGTCGTTGATCGCGACGAGCACCGCGATCTGCGGATCGTCCATCGGCGCAACGCCGATGAAGGATGCGGTGTAGCGGTTTTCCGTATCGATGATCTTGCCGTCCGCATCGCGCTCCTGCAGGATCTCGGAGGTCGCGGTCTTACCGCCGATGCGGTAGCCGGACACATAGGCGTTTTTGCCCGTGCCGTTCGCGACGACCTGCTCCATCGCCTTGCGCATATACGCCGAGGTATCCTCGGAAATGACCTGACGGATGACCGTGGTATCGTTGGTCGACTGGACCGAGCCGTCCTCATTGAGCACCTGTTTGACGACATAGGGCTTTTTGAGCTTGCCGTCGTCCACAATGGCGCAGACCATGTTGATCATCTGGATCGGGGTGACGGTAAAGCGCTGGCCGAACGACGCCGTCGCCAGCGAGACCTCGTTCCATTCGCTCGAAACTTCGGTGTTGTGGAACAGACCCTCGCTCTCACCGGGCAGGTCGATGCCGGTTTTGTCCAGCATGCCGAACGCCTTGGTGAAATCATAGAACCGGTCCAAGCCGGTCTTGGCGACGATCTGCATCATCGCCACGTTGCACGAGTTCATCAGCGCCTCGGTCAGCGTCTGTGCGCCGTGGCCGTAGACGTTGGAGCATTTGATCGTCCAGTTCTCCACCTGCATCGAACCGCCGCAGACATAGGTATCCTCCTCGTGCGCGGTGCCGATCTCATAGGCCGAGGCGACCGTCATCAGCTTGTAGGTCGAGCCCGGCTCATAGGTATCCGCAACGACCGGGTTGCGCCAGGTCTTGGTCAGGATGTTGACGCGCGCCTCGCCCAATGCGTCGACCAGCTTCTCGTTGTCCCGGATGCTCTCGGGCAGGTTATCCATGCCGCCCTTTTCATACCACGCGTCCGAAATCTTGACGTTTTCATCGTACTCCTCGAGCAGCGCGGCAACGTCCTCCTTGAGCTCGTTGATATAACGCTCGTTTGTCAGCGTGTAGGAATCGTTCGGGTCGAAGTCCGGGAGGTTGGCCATGGCCAGCACCTCGCCGGTCTTGACGTTCATCACAATGCCGGAGACGCCGTCGCGCGCGTCCGGGTTATCCGCAAGCGCGGTCTCCAGATGCTTTTCCAGAATGCTCTGGATGTCGCTGTCAAGGGTCAGCACGAGCGAATTGCCGTTCTGCGCGGGGATCTCGGTCGTCGCTTCCGGATCGACCTCGACGCCCTGGCCGTTCTGCAGCCGCACGATGCGGCCGGCCGTGCCGGAGAGCACGTCGTTATACTGCGCTTCCAGACCGTAAACGCCGTTGTTGTCGCTGTCCACAAAGCCCAGCACCGCGGACAGGAACGCGCCGTGCTGATAATAGCGCTTGGTGTCCGGCTCGGAGAACACGCCGTCGCAGTCCGCCGCCTCCAGCGCCGCATACAGCTGGTTGGCGACGTCCTTATCCACCTTCTGCGCGATGATCTGGTAGTTGGTGTCCGTGCGCTGGATCTTGCCCAGCACGGTGTCGTAGTCCAGATCGAGCGTGTCGGACAGGATGGTCGCCAGCGTCTGCTGCTGGCTCTCGGCGCTGATGCCCTTATCCACCTTGCTGTCGCTGATGACCGCGTTCGGCGTGACGCAGATGCGCTCGACCGTCGCCGATTCCGCCAGCACCTGCATGTTGGCGTCGTAGATCGTGCCGCGGTTGGGCGAGACGAAGATGTCGTTCGTCTGCAGCTCGGTCGCCTGCTGCCGGTAATAGTCATTGTGCAGCACCTGCATATACAGCAGGCGGACGCCGACCAGGCCGAAGCCCAGCACGATAAACAGCAGCGTCAGCCCGCCGACGCGGGCGCGCATCCGGTTATTCGGTCCTTTTGCTGGCATAATATCCTTTCCCTCCGGGGTGTTTTGTTCCAAAAAAGCGCAAGGAAGTCAGAAGCATGCTACCTCTCACTCCCCTGTACGCATCCTATTCATTTACTCAGCTGATATATTCCACGATCGCGGAAAAGCTGCGGGCCAGACCGGCGAACAGCGTGTCCAGCGAAAGGCCGCTTTCCGCTACCGTAACCGTGTCCGGGTTGGTGAGCGTGACGTATTCGATCTGGGAATTGTCGAGTTTAACCATACCCAGCTTGTCCGTCGCGTATTCCTCCACCTGATCCATATCCAGGCTGTTCACCTGCTTGGTGGTCAGCGAAACGTTTTCCGCCGTCAGCTCGTCCAGCTTGGTGTTGGCCTTGCTCACCTCGGTGTTCAGCTCGGTCAGCTGCATCTGGCAGAACAGAATGTACACCGAAACCACCGCCAGAACTGCGATGCAGGCGAACACGCTCGGGTGGATGCGCGCCTTTTTCCGGCGGCGCGGCGCGGGCGCTTCACGCAGCTGACGCTCCTGCTTTACCGGCAGGCGTTCCTCAAACCGCTGATATGCCATGCTGTCCCTGCTTGCAATCATGCTTCTGTCCTTTCTCCAGATACCGTTCCTATCTTCTCACAGACGCGCAGCTTGGCGCTGCGCGCGCGCGGGTTTTCCGCTATTTCTTTCTCATCCGGCAGGATGGGCTTGCGCGGCGTCAGCCGCACCTTTGGTTTTTTGCCGCACACGCACACCGGAAAGTCCTTCGGGCAGGTGCAGCCCTGCGCGGCCTGCTGGAATGCCGACTTGACGATGCGGTCCTCCAGGCTGTGGAAGGTGATCACCGCGAGCCGGCCGCCGGGGTTCAGGCAGTCGATGGCTTTGTCCATCGCCTCGCGCACCGCGCCGAGCTCGTCGTTGACCGCGATGCGAATGGCCTGAAAGCTGCGCTTTGCCGGATGCTGTTTCTCTCTGCGGGCCTTGGCAGGCATCGCGCGCTTGATGATCTCGACCAGCTCCAGTGTGGTCCCGATCGGTTTTTTCTCCCGCTCGCGCTCGATCGCCGCAGCGATCAGCGGCGCGTAGCGCTCTTCACCGTATTCAAACAGGATGCGGCGGAGCTTCTCGCGGCTCCAGCCGTTGACCACCTCATAAGCGGTCAGCTTCTGCGCGCGGTCCATGCGCATATCGAGCGGCGCGTCCTGCATGTAGGAAAAGCCGCGCTCCGCATGGTCGAGCTGGGGCGAGGACACGCCCAGATCGAACAGGATGCCGTCCGCCCCGGCGAGGCCGAGCCCTGCGAGCACCTTGTCAATGTCGCGGAAGTCGCTCTTGACCGGCGTCACGCGCTGCCACACGTCCTTCAGGCGGTCCTTCGCGTTTTCGAGCGCTTCGTCGTCCCGGTCGATGCAGATCAGGCGGCCGCTGTCAGACAAACGCTCCGCAATGCGGAGCGAATGGCCGGCGCCGCCGGTCGTCGCGTCCACATAGACGCCGTCCGGTTTGATCTGCAGCGCCGCAAGGCAGGGTTCCAGCAGAATGGATACATGATGAAACGCCATACTTGCCTCCTGCCCGGGTGATCAAAAATCAATATCCTCCACGTCGGCGGCGACGCTCTCGGCGTCGATCGCCTCGTTGTAAATGCGCCATTTTTCGCTGTTCCAGATCTCGGCGTGGTCGAGCTGTCCGATCACGACGACATCCTTCTGCAGGCCGGCGAATTCGCGCAGCCCCGCGGGGATCAGGATGCGGCCCTGCGCATCCAGCTGCGCGTCATATGCGTTGGCAAAGTAGTAGCGCTTGACACGGCGCGCCTTTTCGCCGTTGCCCAGACCGCGGATGCGGTCCTCCAGCGCTTCCCACTCTTTTTCGGGGTATACGGCGAGGCAGCCGTCCAGACCCTTGGTCACGGTGAAGCGCTCGCCCAGCTCGTCCCGCAGCTTGGCAGGCATCGCCAGACGCCCTTTGGCGTCTATGGAATGCTTATACTCGCCCTTCACCGAATTCACACCACTCTTTCGCTTTGGTGGAATCCGTGACACTTTGCCCCACTTTTCACCACCTTGCTATTATTATACCGGGAACGCCGATAGAATGCAAGGGTTATTTCGTATCTTTTTCCAGAAAATTTGCGGTGGTTTTTGTGAATTCGTCCGTTTTTTGAATTTTTTACGAACGTTTGTTCGTTCTGTTCGCATCGCCCTGCCGGTGGGGAGAAATCCCACGCCAGAGGCGCTGTGTGGTGCGCCGCGGCCGGTCCGGCCCTGCGCCTTATCGCGCACCGTCCGCTCGGTGGGGCGAAGTGGGATAGACGTCGTCCGGCGCCTGCCGCAGCCATTATATACGAAAAACAGCCACCTTTCGGCGGCTGTTTTGATAGGTCCCTTACTTTGCGATGCTTTTGAAGCGCTGACGAGCCTTGCGCACTTCCTCCAGAGACAGCGCGACGGCTTCCTCGGTGCGTTTGAGCGTGTCCTC
>CALWJG010000032.1 GCA_944380945.1 uncultured Agathobaculum sp.
AGCGGCGCCTGATCGCCCTCCGCGGGCAGCATGTCCTCCGCCCGCGGGTAGCCGCAGAGCGCGGAACCGTCCCCCGCGGCGCAGGCCGCGCCGGGCAGGGTCAGCCCCAGCAGCAGCGCAAGTGAAATCAGCCTTTTTTTCATGGTCAATCCCTCCCATCTGTGGTATTACTCTGTTAGACGAAAAGCAAAGCAAAAAGTTCCGCCCCCGCGGGGAAAATTGCGGGAACGCGCCGCGCAGGGCGCCCCTTCAGAGATTGACAAACCCGCCCCGCCGCTTTACGATGGTAGGCAGAAAGGAAGTGTTCCCCCATGCCACGGTCGCTCCGCCGGCTGTTCCCCGCCGCCGAGGCGGCGCTTTATGCCGCCTTCATCGCGCTCGACTTCACCGGCCGCTCGGCGGCGTCCGTGCCGGTCAAATATGCGGCGCTGCTGCTCTGCCTGCTGTACGCCCTGCCCGCTGCCCGCACGCGGGACGGCCGCCTTGCCGCGGCCGCGCTCGCGCTCACCGCGGCGGCGGACTGGTTCCTGCTCGTGCGGGACGCGCACTATGGCGCAGGCGTCCTGCTGTTCTGCGTGGTGCAGACGCTCTATGCGGTGCGGCTGATCCGCTGGCGCGGCCGCATCTGCCGGGCGCTGGCTGCGGTACGGCTCGCGCCGCTCGCGCTGTTCGCCCTGCCCCTGCCCCGGTTGAACGCGCTCGCGCTCGTGTACTTTACCTCCCTCGTGTGCAACGCAGCGGCAGCGGCCCGCCTTGCCGGCGCAAATTGCCAGCGCCGCCGCTTTGCCGCGGGGCTCTGGCTGTTCGTGTGCTGCGACCTGTGCGTGGGCGCGTTCAACCTCGGCCTGCTGACCGGCTTCACCCGCTATGGGATGTGGCTGTTCTACCTGCCCTCGCAGGTGCTGCTGGGGCTGGCCGCGTATCCGGACGAATGACAGCCGCCTTCCCCCACGCAGGCATCCGGGAAACAGAAAAAGGACAGACACCCCGTGCGCACGGCCGTGTCCGTCCTTTTGTTATGCTTTTTTACGCCGTCCCAGCCGGTGCGCAGCGAGCGCGGTCAGCCACAGGCCGCCCAGACACAGCGCGAGCACGAGCGCGCCCGCCCGCGCCCAGAACGCCTCGGGCAGGATGCGGATGATCTCATCCGTGCGCGGGTCAAACACCCAGTTGGTCTTGCCGGGGAAAAACACCCGGTGGAACACCGTGAACAGGCCGGTGAAGTCCGCGGCCGCCCACGCCGCCAGCAGCAGGAACACCGCGGTCAGCCCGGCGGCGGCCCAGAACGCCGGCCGCCGTCCCGCCAGCGGGCGGAAGGCCGCGCGCCGCAGGCGGTACAGCACCGCGAGCGCGAGCAGCACGGCCGCCGATACGGCGAGCAGCGCGAAGTCCAGCCGGAACAGCGCGCGGCAGTCCGCGAAATGCGCCTGCCCGCTCGCCGACCAGCGCAGCGCGCCCGTGCCGAACGGCGCGCCGAACACGAGGTAGTCCATCACCTCGTCGTAAGCCGTGCGGATGGTCTGCTCGTCCCAGCCCGTGGCGGCGGGCAGGCCGAGCGCGTCGATCTGGCCATAGTAAAACGGCCGGCACAGGATGGGGACCGCGATCGCGGCGGTCAGGAAAAACACCGCCAGCGCCGCGGCGAGCAGCACGGAAAGCGTGCGGGAGGGTTTCACAGCGCAAGCGCTCCTTTCGTTTTTACCGGCGCGCGGCGCGCAGGCCCTTCCAGAGCTGGATGGCCACGGTCGGCAGGAAGGCGAACAGCACGGTCAGGCCGAGCTGCGCGGCAGTGAACGCCGATACCTCGAACAGGCCCGCCAGCGCCGGGATGAGCAGCACTGCCGCGAGCAGCACCACGCCCGCCGCGAACGCGGCGATGCTCGCCTTGTTCGTCCGGAGGCCCAGCCGCCAGATCGGCTTTTCGCCGCGGCAGTTGAAGCCGTGGAACAGGCGCGCGAGCGTGAGCGTGGCGAACGCCAGCGTCATCGCAAGGCCCGCGCCGCCCGCGGAAAGACCGATGCAGTAGGACGCCATGGACGCGCACGCGATCAGCAGGCCGTAGCCGAAAATGCGGCGCAGCAGCGTGCCGGTCAGGATGGGCTCTTTGGGGTCGCGCGGCTTCTGGTCGAGCAGGTCGCCGGTCGCGGGCTCCACGCCGATCGCGATCGCGGGCAGCGAGTCGGTCAGCAGGTTGATGAACAGCAGATGCACGGGCGCAAACGGCACCGGCAGGCCGAGGATGGAGGTCACCAGCACGCAGAGGATGCCCGCCATATTGCCCGACAGCAGGAAGCCGATCGCGTTCTTGATGTTGGTGTACACGCCGCGGCCGTTGACCACCGCGCCCACGATGGTGGCGAAGTTGTCGTCCGCGAGGATCATGGACGCCGCGTCCTTGGACACCTCGGTGCCCGTCACGCCCATGGCAACGCCGATGTCCGCGGCCTTGAGCGCGGGCGCGTCGTTGACGCCGTCGCCGGTCATGGAGACGATCCTGCCCTTGCGCTGCCACGCCTCGACGATGCGGATCTTATGCTCGGGCGAGACGCGCGCATACACCGACACGCGTTCGAGGTGCGCGTCGAGCGCCGCGTCGTCCATCTCGTCCAGCTCCGCGCCCGAGAGCGCCTCGTCCCCGTCGCGGAAAATGCCGATCTGGCGGGCGATGGCGGTCGCGGTGACCTTGTGGTCGCCCGTGATCATGATGGTGCGCACGCCGCCGCGCGCGGCGTCCGCCACGGCCTGGATCGCCTCGGGTCGGGGCGGGTCGATCATCGAGACCAGACCGATGAAGGTGAAGTCCCGCTCGTCCTCGAGCGTCAGCGGACGGATCGCGTCCAGCTCGCGCTGGGCAAAGGCCAGCACGCGCAGGCCGTGGCGGCTCATCGCGGTGTTGACCTGCGCGATGCGGTTTTTCCACTCCTGCGTCATGGGCACCTGCCCCTCGGCGGTGAGCACATATTTGGAGCGGTCGAGCAGCACGTCGATCGCGCCCTTGGTGTACAGCGTGGGCACGCCCTCGATGTCGTGCAGCGTGCTCATCAGCTTGCGGTCCGAGTCGAACGCCAGCTCGCCCAGACGCGGGTGCTGCGCGCGGTAGGCGTTCTCCTCCACGCCCAGCCGGTCGCCAATCATGACGAGCGCGACCTCGGTCGGGTCGCCGATGGCGGTGCCCGCCTCCTCGTCCGTGGTGGCGTCGCTCGCGAGCAGCGCAGCCTTGAGCAGCAGGCGCTGCACGTCGTTTGCGAGGTCGAGCTCGGCCTCGTCGAGCAGCACGCCGTCCGCGTAGATGTTCTGCGGGGTCATGCGGTTCTGGGTCAGCGTGCCGGTCTTATCCGAGCAGATGACCGACACCGCGCCCAGCGTCTCGACCGCCTTGAGCTCCTTGATGATCGCGTTCTGGCGCGCCATCTTCTGCGTGCCCATGGCCTGCACGATGGTGACGATCGAGCTCAAAGCCTCCGGGATGGCCGCGACCGCCAGCGCGACCGCGAACATCAGCGAATCCAAAATCGCGTCAAAGCCGGTGCTGTCCGCGTGGTAGAGCGAGAGCGCGAACACGCCCGCGCAGATCACCAGAATGATGATGGCCAGACGGCGGCTGAAGTCGTCCAGACTCTTCTGCAGCGGGGTCCGGCGCTGCTGGGTCTGGTTCATCAGCTGGGCGATGCGGCCGATCTCGGTCTGCATGCCGGTCGCGGTGACCGCCATGACCGCGCGGCCGTAGGTGACGAGCGAGCCCGAGAACACCATGTTCTTGCGGTCGCCCAGCGCGACCTTGCCGCCCGGCAGCGCGTCCGCGGTCTTTTCCACGCCCTCGCTCTCGCCGGTCAGCGAGCTCTCGTTGACCTTGAGCGAGAAGTTCTCCAGGATGCGGCCGTCCGCGACGACCATGTCGCCGGCCTCGAGCTCGACGATGTCGCCCGGCACGATCTCCGCCGAGGGCACGACCATGCGCGCCCCGCCGCGGATGACCCGCGCGGAGGGCGAGGACATGGCCTTCAGGCTTTGCAGGGATTTTTCCGCCTTGATATGCTGCACCGTGCCGAGCACGGCGTTGAGGATGAGCACGGCGAAGATGACGATCGTGCTCTCCGCATTGCCGGACAGCATCGAGATCACCGCCGCGGCGATCAGGATGACCACGAGCAGGTCCTTGAACTGCTCAAAGAACACCTGCACGACCGACTTTTTGCTCCCCTCCGCGAGCGCGTTGGGGCCGTACTTCGTCAGCCGCGCCGCGGCCTCGGCCCCGGAAAGGCCGGTGCGGGCGCTGTCCAGCGCGGCGAGCGTCTGGTCGGGCGTGCGGTCATAGAATACATCTTGCATGGCAAAACTCCTTTTCATTTTGTCCGGTTGACTGAGGGATGCCGCCGGGCGCGGCCGGCCCTTTCCGCAAAAGAAAAAGACCTTTGCGGAAGCGCTCTCAGCGTGCAAAGCGTTTCCGCAAAAGTCTTGTGACCGGAAGCGACCGGCGCCCGCCGCCAGACCGGTGACCCGGCCGGGATGTTGACAGCGGAGCTTATACTACTCCCTTTTGCAGTGGTTCCATTATACCGATACCGCCGCGCTTTGTCAAGAAAAAACGCGCCCCTCCCGCAAATATCCGCGCTGCAAGCAGAAAACGGCCGCAAATCGCGGCCGTTTCCGTAAAATCCGATTGGTTCGCAGGCGCATCAGAGCGTCGCCTTGTGGAACGTCTTTTTGCCCTTCTTGATGACGCAGCCGTCCGCAAAGCGGTCCTTGTCCAGCATCAGCTTGAAGTCCGCGACCTTTTCGCCGTCCAGCGACACGCCGCCGCCCTGCACGAGCTTGCGCGCCTCGCCGTTGGAGGACGCAAGGCCGCACTTGACCAGCAGGGTCAGCACGCCGATCCTGCCGTCCGCAAAGTCCTCGTCCGCCAGCGTGGTCGTGGGCATATCCGCGCTGTCGCCGCCGCCCATAAAGATGTCCTTGGCCGCGGCCATGGCCTTGTCGGCCTCCTCCTTGCCGTGCACGAGCGAGGTCAGCTCGTAGGCGAGGATCTCCTTGGCGCGGTTGAGCTGCGCGCCCTCCCACTTATCCATCTCCTCGATCTGCTCGAGCGGCAGGAAGGTCAGCATGCGGATGCATTTGAGCACGTCCGCATCGTCCACATTGCGCCAGTACTGGAAGAAATCATAGGGCGAGGTCTTGTTCGGGTCGAGCCACACCGCGCCCGAGGCGGTCTTGCCCATCTTCTTGCCCTCGGAGTTTAGGAGCAGGGTGATGGTCATGGCGTGCGCGTCCTTGCCCAGCTTGCGGCGGATGAGCTCGGTGCCGCCCAGCATGTTGGACCACTGGTCGTTGCCGCCGAACTGCATGTTGCAGCCGTAGTGCTGGAACAGGTAGTAGAAGTCATAGGACTGCATGATCATATAGTTGAACTCGAGGAAGCTCAGGCCCTTTTCCATGCGCTGCTTGTAGCACTCCGCGCGCAGCATGTTGTTGACCGAGAAGCACGCGCCGACCTCGCGCAGCAGCTCGATGTAGTTGAGGTTCAGCAGCCAGTCCGCGTTGTTGACCATCTGCGCCTTGCCCTCGCCGAATTCGATGAAGCGCTCCATCTGCTTTTTGAAGCAGTCGCAGTTGTGCTGGATGGTCTCGGGCGTCATCATCGAGCGCATATCCGTGCGGCCCGAGGGGTCGCCGATATAGCCCGTGCCGCCGCCGACCAGCGCGATCGGCTTGTTGCCCGCCATCTGCAGGCGCTTCATCAGGCACAGGGCCATGAAATGGCCGACGTGCAGGCTGTCCGCCGTGGGGTCAAAGCCGATGTAGAAGGTCGCCTTGCCCTCGTTGATCATTTTGCTGATCTCTTCTTCGTTGGTGACCTGCGCGATCAGGCCGCGCGCTTTGAGTTCTTCGTAAAGTGTCATTGCTCTATTCTCCCGACTGTATATTGATATGATTTGATTGCTCCGTTTTGCAGGGCGGCGCTCACGGGGCGCGCTCCTTGCGGCGCTCGTCGATCACGATCATCGGCTCATCCTCCCTGCTCCGCGCCGTCCAGCAGCGCTTCGGCGTTGCGGCGCGCGGCGTCCGAGATCTGCTCGCCGGACAGCAGCCGCGCGAGCTCGTCGATGCGCTGCGCACGGTCCAGCGGGGTCACGTCGGTATAGCTGCGCCCGTCCCGCACGGATTTGGTGATGCGCAGGTGGTGGTCGCCCATGGCCGCGATCTGCGGCAGGTGGGTGACGCACAGCGTCTGCTTCTTTTTCGCGATCGCGGACAGCTTGCGCGCGATCTGCTGCGCCGCGTGTCCGGAAACGCCGGTATCGATCTCGTCAAAAATCAGCATACCAACATCCTCGCCCGCCGTCAAGACATTTTTGAGCGCGAGCATGATGCGGCTGAGCTCGCCGCCCGACGCCACCTTGGACAGCGGCTTTTCCGGCTCGCCGGGGTTGACCGATATTTCAAACGTCACCGTGTCGCACCCGTGGGCGGTCAGCTTGGCGCCCGTGTGCACGGCGATGCGCATTTTGACCTTGTCCATATCCAGCCCCGCGAGTTCGCGCACGATCTCGGCCTCGAGCCGCGCGGCCGCCTGCCGGCGCGCTTCGGTCAGCTGCGCGGCGAGCTGCTTTGCCTCGGCCAGCTCTGCGCGGTACTGCGCGCGCAGCTGGTCGCGGCGGTTGTCCGAATCGGCAAGCGTCTCGAGCTCGGCGGTGATTTTCTCGTGATACGCCGCGATCTCCGCGAGCGTGCCGCCGTACTTCTGCTTCAGGCGGTAGATCAGGTCGAGCCGCTGCTCGACCAGCTCGCGCTCGGCGGGCGAAAAGTCCATGTGGCCGCTGCGGCTGACGATGCTGTCCCGCAGGTCGGCCGCGAGCAGGCGGACCTCCTCCGCCTGTTCGGCGAGGCTGTCGAATGCGTCCGAAACCTCTCTGAGGCCCGCCAGCGCATCCGCGGCCTGATCGAGCAGCGCGCACGCGCCGCCCGCCTCGTCGTCCCCGCTGAGCGCCTGCCGCGCTGCGCTGAGCGCAGCCGCGATTTTGCCCGCGTGGTCGAAATACGCCTTGCGCTGGGCGAGGCTCTCGTCCTCCCCCGGCTGCAGCGCGGCCTGCTCGATCTCCTCCTTGTGGAAGGAGAGCATGTCGATGCGCTGCAGGCGCTCCTGCTCGCCGGTCTCGAGCGCGGTGATCTCGCGCCGCAGGGCGAGCAGCGCCTGATATTTGGGGCGGTAGGCGTCCAGCAGCGCGCCGTCCTCCGCGTAGCCGTCCAGATAGTCGATGTGGTGCTGCTCGTCGAGCAGCTTCTGGCCGTCGTTCTGGCCGTGGATGTCGATGAGATAGGGCGCCAGCTGCCGCAGCACCGCCGCCGTGACCGGCTTCATGTTCACCCGGCAGCTGCTCTTGCCGTCCGCGGTGATCTGGCGCTGGATGTGCAGCGTGTCCGGCTCGTCGCCCGCGAGGGCGGTTTCCTCCAGCAGCGCGCAGAGCGCGGGCGGCAGCCCGGTGAACACCGCGCTGACAAAGCCCTTTTCCGCGCCCGCGCGCACCAGATCGCGGCTGACGCGGCGGCCCAGCACCGCGCCCACCGCGTCGATCACGATCGACTTGCCCGCGCCGGTCTCGCCCGAGAGCACGGTCAGCCCGTCCTCCAGCTCGATGTCCGCGCGCTCGATGACCGCGATATTTTCAATATGGAGTAATTGCAGCATCGCCGCGTCCTCTCCCCTGTTTACTTCAGAATATCCCGCGCCTGCTGACAGAAATGCGCGGCGCTCTCATTGTCCCGCATGACGGCGAACACGGTGTCGTCCCCGCCCAGCGTGCCGACCACGCCCGAGGCGCGCATCGAGTCGATCGCCATGGCGGCCGCCTGCCCCAGACCGGGCAGGGTCTTGATGACCACCATGTTCTGCGCCGCGTCGATCTCGGTGACGCACTCGCGGAAGATGTTGCGCAGGCGGGTGGTGAAGCTGTCCGCCGCGCCGGCGGAGGCAGCCGTGTATTTGTATTTTCCGGTCTCGGCGGAGAGCGTCTTGATCAGGCGCAGCTCCTTGATGTCCCGCGAGACCGTGGCCTGCGTAGTGTTGTAGCCCATGGCGCGCAGATGGCCGGTCAGCTCCTCCTGCGTTTCGATCTCAAACCGGTCGACCAGTTCAAGGATCTTTGCCTGCCGTTGGAATTTCATGGTCTGCCCTCCTGTTTATCCGGTCCGGTCACAGCTTCTGCTGCAAGATCTGGTAAAAGCTCAGCCCCTTGAGGCGCACCAGACGGGTGCGCAGGGCCGAGCGCGTGATGACCACGCGGTCGTCCGGCAGGACGGCGAAGCTCTGCCCCCCGTCCGCGGAGATGCACACCTCGCCGCCCTCGCACGCGGCGGCGAGCGTGATGCGCCGCTCGGGCGCGAAAACAAACGACTTGGCCGTGAGCGCGTGCGCGCAGATCGGGATGACCACGGTGTTCTCCGCGCGCGGCTCGATCACCGGGCCGCCCGCGGACAGGCCGTAGGCGGTCGAGCCGGTGGGCGTGGCGATGATGACGCCGTCCCCGCTGAAGCGGGTGACCTCCTCATCATCCGCCGAGATGCACACGCGCACCACGCGGAACGCCGCGCCCTTGGCGAGCACAACGTCGTTGAGCGCGTCGTTCTCATATACCACGCGCTGCCCGCGGATGACCGAAACGTGCAGCATCATGCGGCTGTCGATCGTGTAATAGCCCTTGAAGAGCTTTTGCATCTCGCCCAGCTCGCCGGGCTCGAGCTCGGTCATAAAGCCCACATGCCCGACGTTGACGCCCAGCATGGGCACCTCGTGCCGCGCTGCGGCCCGCGCCAGACGGAGCATGGTGCCGTCCCCGCCGAGCACGATCGCAAGGTCCGCCGTGCGGATGGCCTCGTCCCCGTCCAGATATTCGGCCTTCGGCAGCCCGTCCGCCGCACCGCGCAGCCGCTCGGGCAGCAGCAGGCGCACGCCCTCGCGCTGCAGCTGGCGGCAGACCGCGGGCAGCACCTCGTGCGCGCCCGGCTTGTCCATATTGGGATAGATGAAAAAACGCTTCATAAACATGCGATCAGCCGTCCAGTTCCGCGTGCGCCTGGCGCACGACTTCCTGCAGGTCGGGGACATGGTCCTCCCCCTGCTTTGCCAGATAACCCAGAAATTCGATGTTGCCCTCCGGCCCCTTGATGGGCGAAAAGGTCACATCCTGCACCGCAAAGCCCGCCGCGTGCGCGTTTTCGACAAACTGCTCGAGCACCTCGCGGTGGATCTCCGGCTCGCGCACCACGCCCTTTTTGCCGACCTTGCCCCGTCCGGCCTCGAACTGGGGCTTGATCAGGCAGGCGACGCGGCCGGACTCGGTCAGCAGGCCCGCGACCACCGGCAGCACCAGCCGCAGCGAGATGAACGACACGTCGATCACGCACAAGGACGGCGTCTCCTCGAGCATATCCGGCGTGACATAGCGGATGTTGGTGCGCTCCATGCACTTGACGCGCGGGTCCTGCCGCAGGCTCCACGCGAGCTGGCCGTAGCCCACATCGATCGAATACACCTTGACCGCGCCGCGGCGCAGCAGGCAGTCGGTAAACCCGCCGGTAGACGCGCCCACGTCCATCACGGTCAGCCCCGCGGGGTCGATCGCGAAATAGTCGAGCGCCTTTTCGATCTTCTTGCCGCCGCGGGAGACAAAGGCGTTTCCGTTGTCCCGCACCTCGAGGGCGGCGTTTTCGTCCACCATGTCGCCCGCCTTGCCGGCCTTCTGCCCGGCGACATAGACGATGCCCTCCATGATCGCGGTCTTGGCGCGCTCGCGCGAGGGGCACAGCCCCTTTTCAAACAGCAGCACGTCCAGTCGTTTTTTAGCCAATGTCCTGCTCCTTCCCCCTGTGGTTCTTCCAGACATACGCGGCGATCGCATCCGCGTCCAGCCCGCACAGACGGCGCACCTCGTCCACGCTGCCGTGCGGCAGGAAGCGGTCGCCCGTGTTCAGCAGGCTGGTGCGGTCCGCGCGGCGGCCGGCGACCCACTCGCCCAGGCTGCCGCTCTGCACGTTGTCCTCGATCACCACGCACCAGCCGCAGAGCGCATCCCTGTGCGCGTCCCATGCGGCGTCCAGCGCGGCGCTGATCTCATTTACCTTGTATACCTGCACGCGCAGATGCTTCTGCTCGAGCTGCTCCGCCGCCGCAAGCGCCTCGTCCACCATCGTGCCGTGGGTGAGCAGGGTCACATCGTGCCCCGCCGCCTCGCGCACGCAGACGAGCGGCTTGCCGGCCGTGTTCGTCCGGAACGCTCCCTCCCCGCCGCGCGGGTAGCGGATGGCGGCCGGACCGGCCTCATGGTAGATGGCGGCGGTCATCATGCTGCGCAGCTCGGCGAAGTTCGACGGGCAGAAGATCTTCATGCCCGGCACCGAGCGCAGGAAGGCGACGTCCAGCACGCCGTTGTGCGTCGCGCCGTCCGCGCCGACGATGCCCGCGCGGTCCACGCAGAACACGACGTGCAGGCGCTCGATCGCCACATCGTGCACGATCTGGTCGTAGGCGCGCTGCAGAAAGGTCGAATACAGCGCCACGACCGGCACCAGCCCCTGCGCGGCCATGCCGGCCGCCATGGCGACCGCATGCTCCTCCGCGATGCCTACGTCATAAAACCGCGCCGGGAAGCGCTCGGCAAAGCGCGTCAGGCCGGTGCCCGAGGGCATGGCGGCCGTGATCGCGCAGAGGCGCGCGTCCCGCTCGGCCAGGGCGCACAGCTCGCGCCCGAAGCAGGCGGAGAAATCGGTTTTCTTCTCCGCGGCGAACGCGCCCGTGACCGGGTCGAACTGCGTCACGCCGTGGTATTTTTCCGGCTCGCGCTCGCTGGGCACATAGCCGCGGCCCTTCTGGGTCATCACATGCAGCAGCACGGGCTTTTTGATCTTTTTGGCCAGCGCGAGCAGCTCGCACACGCTTTTGAGGTCGTGCCCGTCCACCGGGCCGAGATAGATGAACCCCATCTGCTCGAACAGCGAGGTCGGCAGCAGCAGGCGCTTGAGCCGCGCCTTCATGCGCGAGATCGCGCGCGTGACCGCCTTGCCGCCCGGCACCGCGCCCAGCCGCCCCTTGATACGCGCCTTGGCGCGCAGGTAGCGCGGGCTGACGCGCAGATGCGCCAGATGGCGGCTCAGGCCGCCGACGTTCTGCGCGATGGCCATGTTGTTGTCGTTGAGCACGACGAGCAGCGGCTCGCCCGAGGTGCCCGCATTGCTCAGCGCCTCATAGGCCATGCCGCCGGTGAGCGCGCCGTCCCCGATGACGGCGACGACGTGGTATTTCTGGTTTTTGAGCGTGCGCGCGTGCGCCATGCCCAGCGCGACCGAGACCGAATCCGACGCGTGTCCGGTCACGCAGGGGTCGGCGGGGCTCTCCTCGGGCTTCATAAAGCCGGAAAGGCCGCCGTATTGCCGCAATGTAGCAAAGCGGTCACGGCGGCCGGTCAGTATCTTGTGCACATAGCTCTGGTGGCCCACATCGTAGATGATGCGGTCGCGCGAGGAATCGAACTCCCGCTCGAGCGCAACGGCCAGCTCGACCACGCCGAGGTTGGAGGCCAGATGCCCGCCCGTGCGCGAAACGGAATCCACGATGAACTCCCGCAGCGACGCGCACAGCACGTTCAGCGAATCATATGACAGCCCGCGCAGATCGGCCGGGCCGGTGATATTGTCCAGAATCCCGTATCGTTTCATAAATCCCCTGCTTCTTCCTGCTCAAGCGGCGGTTTATTTCTTTGCGTCAAACCGGAAGGGCAGCACGGAGAGCAGGCGGCCGCACACCGCCAGCACCTTGCTGCTGAACGCCATCGCCACGCCCTTGCCCGCGGCCTTGCCGCCGATCGTCAGCGCGGAGACCATGCCGGTCACGACCAGCGAGATGACGACCGTCATCGGGCCGGACATGCCCGCGGTGATGTTCGCCACGATCAGCGCGCCCGTGGCGCCCGAGATGATGCCGCAGATGTCGCCGACCACGTCGTTGCAGATGCTGGACACCTTTTCCGCGTTGCGCAGCATCCACACCGCCTCCCGCGCGCCGCGCACCTTGTGCGCCGCCATGGAGTGGAACTCCCGCTCGGTGCCCGAGGCGGCGGCAATGCCGATCATGTCGAACACAATGCCCAGCGCGATGAAGAAGAACAGCACCAAAAAGGACAGCATGGTGCCCGCGCTGTTCAGCGCCTCGTTCGACAGGTAGCTCATGCCCACCGAGAGCGCGAAGCTCACGGGCATGATCGTCGCCACCCAGCGGGTATCGACCAGCCGCGGCTTCTGCGGCTGCTGTTTTTTCTTTGGCTGTTTATCCGGCGTATCCAACAGATCAAACCCCTTGTATCATAAGCGCCCGAACCGGGTCCGGGCGGCGTCGTTATAGAAAAGTGGCAGCAGACTGAGTAAATCTTGCGGCTTGAGGTTCGGTTGGCTTTCCCCGCGGACTGCCACGCGTCGCCGTCGTGGGGGT
>CALWJG010000033.1 GCA_944380945.1 uncultured Agathobaculum sp.
TAGTCGTCCGCCATCAGCAGCGCGCGGATGGACAGGGAGACCTTCTTCTTCTCATCGTTGATGTCGATGATCTTGGCGTCCACCATCTGGCCGACCTCGAGCTCATCCTCGGGCTTGGCGATGCGGTGGTCCGCGATCTGGGAAATATGGATCAGGCCGTCCACGCCCGGAACGATCTCAGCAAATGCGCCGAAGGGCATGAACTTGAGGATCTTGACGTTCGCGGTGTCGCCCACGCTGTACTTGGACTTGAAGATGTTCCACGGATTGTCCTCCTCGCGCTTGTAGCCAAGGGAGATCTTCTTGTTCTCGCGGTCCAGACCGATGACGAACACCTTGACCTGATCGCCAACGCTGACGACCTCGGACGGGTGCTTGATGCGGCCCCAGGACAGCTCGGAGATGTGGACCATACCGTCCACGCCGCCGATGTCGACGAACGCGCCGTAGGAGGTCAGGCTCTTTACCGTGCCCTCATACTCGTTGCCGACCTCGATGGTGCTCCAGATCTTCTCCGCAGCAGCCTTGCGGGCCTCCTGCTGGATCTGGCGGATCGAGCCGACCACGCGCTTGCGCTGGCGGTTGATCTCGGTGATATAGAAGGACTGCTTGGTCTTGACCAGCTGGCTCATCGGCTGATCCTTCGGCACGCCGGTCTGGCTGGCCGGGATAAAGACGCGCACGCCAAACGCAGTTGCGACTACGCCGCCGCGGTTCTCCTCGACGATCGTGCCCTCGACAACGGTGTGCTCCTCAAAGGCCTTCTCGATGCTCTCCCAGCCCTTGAGCTGGTCGACGCGCTTCTTGGACAGGGTGATGGTGCCCTCGCCGTCGTTGACGCGCACCACGACCGCCTCGATCTCATCGCCCGGATGGATGTTGGCCGCTGCATCGTAGTTCGGGTCGTCCGACAGCTCGCTCAGCGGGATATACGCAGTGTGCTTGACGCCCAGGTCGACCTGCACGTCGGTCGTGGACACTGCGACAACGGTACCGGTGACTTTTTCTCCTGTATTTAAAGTTTTGAAGGACTCCTCCAGCATCGCCGCAAAGTCCTCACCATTTTCAATCTTGGTTTCTTCGCTCATCATGTTACTGACCTCCTTAATTATCCATGCCGGTGTCGATGCTCCTGCTGTGATCCCGACGCGCCCATCCCGGCAGAGCTCCTGCGTCGTAAGCTCCGCGGCGTCCTCGATATAAAGCACATTGCTGCACAGCGAACGGCTGATCTCGTACAGCCGTTTGGTATTGGAACTTTTCTTGTCGCCGATCACGATCATCTGATCGGACGCACCGGCAAGCAGACGAGCCTCCTGCTGACGCTCATCCGTCGCTTTACATATTGTATCAAAAATTTTGAGGTTTGTACACCTTTTTTTTATCAAGTTCACAGATTCATCCCAAATCGCCCGGTTGACCGTGGTCTGTGCGACCACGGAGACCGGCGAAGCCGCGTGCGCGGGGTCGTCCGCGAACGCCTGCACCTGTCCGGGCCCGTCCAGCACGACCGAATCGCCGCACCAGCCCTCGATGCCCACGACCTCGGGATGGCCCGCGCTGCCCAAAATGACGACCAGCCGGCCTTTTTGGCTCTCCTCGTCCGCGATGCGGTGGATTTTCTGCACAAACGGGCAGGTCGCGTCCGCCACCGTGCAGCCTTTTTCCTCGAGCGCCCGGTACACCGCGCGCGGCACGCCGTGCGCCCGGATGAGCACGCGCGCGCCGTCCGGGATCTCGTCCAGCGTGTGGGCGGTGCGCACGCCGCAGGCCTCCAGCCGCGCGATCTCGTGCGCATTGTGGATGATCTCGCCATAGGCCCAGATCGTCCCGTCCTCCCCTGCCAGCCGCTCGGCCAGCTCGACCGCGCGGCGCACGCCGAAGCAGAAGCCGGCGGTCTTTGCTACCGTGACCGTGCTCATAGCCGCTCCTTGAGCGCGTAGATGCGGTGCAGGATGTCGTCCGCGATCACGCCGTAGTCCTTTTCCTTGGGGTCGGGCTGGAACGGCTCGCCGATAACCACGCGCGCCTTGCAGCGGAAGCCCTTGCCCTCGGTGATGTACATGGGCAGCACGGGCGCGCGGGTCTTGACCGCGAGCATGGCGGCGCCCTTTTTGGTCTCGCCCTCGGCCGCGCCGCGGGTGCCCTGCGGGAAGATGATCAGCTTCTGCCCCGCGCGCACGCAGCCCAGCGCGGTCTTGATGGCCGTGATGTCCGCGCCCTCGCGGTCGATCGGGAACGCGCCGAGCGCCGCGATCAGCCACGAGAACAGCTTGTTCTGGAACAGCTCCTTTTTCGCCATCAGGCGCAGGGGCGTGCGGTGTCCGAGCGCGACCGCCGCAAACGGCGGGTCGGACAGCTGCACATGGTTGGGACAGACGACGCAGCCGCCCGCGGGGATATTCTCCCGCCCGGTCACCTTATAGCCGAAATAGATGTGGAACGCCAGCGCGACGAACGGCACGGCGATCCACTGGAACCAGCGATGAAATTTAACCTTCATGTTGCAAACCCTCTGTTTTCTCCCGAATGATCCGCAGGACCGCCCCGATGCTCTCCTCGAGCGTCATGTCGCTCGTATCGAGCAGCACGGCGTCCTCCGCCTGTTTGAGCGGCGCGGTCTGCCGCGTCATGTCCTGCCGGTCGCGCGCGACCACGTCGTGCAGCACGCCCTCGCGCGTCACCTGCTGGCCTTTTTCGACAAGCTCCAGATAGCGGCGCTCGGCGCGCTTTTCCGCCGAGGCGGTCAAAAAGATCTTGACCGGCGCGTCCGGCAGGATGACCGTGCCGATGTCGCGCCCGTCCATCAGGATATTGTCCTTTTTCGCCATGCCGCGCTGGGTGTCCAGCAGGAACTGCCGCACCGCGGGCACGGCCGAGACCATCGAGGCGTAGTGCGCGATCTCGGGCGTGCGGATGGCGTCCGACACGTCCTCGCCGTCCAGCAGCACATGCTGCACGCCGTCCTGATACGCAAGGCCGACCGTGATGGACGGCAGCAGGGCGGCGATGGCGTCCGCATCCGCGCCGTCGATGCCCCGGCGGCGCACCGCCAGACCGATCGCGCGGTACATCGCGCCCGTGTCCACATAGGTAAAGCCCAGCTGCGCTGCGGCCGCGCGTGCGACCGTGGATTTGCCCGCGCCCGAGGGCCCGTCGATCGCGACAGAAATGTATCCCATTATCCTTCCTCCTGCTGCGCCGCCGCCCGGCCGGCGAGCCGTCCGGTCGACCACGCGATCTGTAAATTGAAGCCGCCCGTATAGGCGTCCACATCGAGCACCTCGCCCGCAAAGTACAGGCCGGCGCATTTTTTCGACTCCATCGTCCGCGGGCTGATCTCCTTGACCGCCACGCCGCCCGTGGTGACGATCGCCTCCTCCACCGGCCGCTTGCCCGATACGACCACAAGGAAGTGCTTGAGCGTGCGCAGCAGATCGGCCCGCTGGGCCTTCGTGATGCCGTTGACCTTGGCGCGCGGGTCGATGCCCGACAGGTGGATGACCTCGGGGATCAGCTTGCGCGGCAGCAGGTCGCCCAGCGCGTTGATAAAGTCGCTGTTTTTGTGTTTGTCAAAATCGCTGAGCAGCCGCTTGTCCAGCGTTTTTTCGTCCAGCGCGGGCTTGAGGTCGATCTCGATGTGATAGCCCTTGCTGCCGAAGTGCCGCATGTGCGCGGAAGCGGACAGGATGAGCGGCCCGGACAGGCCGAAGTGCGTGAACAGCATCTCGCCGAAGTCCGACCAGATCTTTTTGTTGTCCTCAAACACGGTCACCTGCACGTTGCGCAGGCTGAGCCCCATGAGCGGCGCGCAGCCGCCCGGCGTCACCAGCGGCACAAGCGAGCCGTTCGGCGGCACGATGGTGTGCCCCGCCTGCCGGGCGAAGCGGTAGCCGTCGCCGGTCGAGCCGGTCTGCGGATAGGACACGCCGCCCGTGGCGACGATCACGCGGTCCGCGGGCAGCAGCCGACCGCCCGCGCGCACGCCGGCCACCCGGCCGTCCGCCAGCTCGAGCGCCGCGGCGGCCTCGTGTATGATTTTAACACCCGCGTGTTTGACCCAGGTAAAAAGCGCGTCAATAATGTCCGCCGCCCGGTCCGAAACCGGAAACACGCGGCCTCCCCGCTCGGTCTTGAGCGGCACGCCATGCGCCTCAAAAAACGCCATCACATCCGCCGGGCCGAAGCCGCCCAGCGCGGAATACAAAAAACGCGGGTTGACCGGCACGTTCTCCAGCACCTGCTGCGTGTCACAGTTGTTGCACACGTTGCAGCGGCCCTTGCCCGTGATGAACAGCTTGCGGCCGACTTTTTCATTTTTCTCCAGCAGCGTCACATGCGCGCCGGCCTCCGCCGCGGTGCCCGCGGCCATCAGCCCGGCCGCGCCGCCGCCGATCACAACGATGTTCAACTGATGTCGTCCTCCGGCTTTTCGTAAACGTCGTATTCCTCCCAGATGCGCTCGAGCTTGTTGAAGGTCTGCTCGATCTCGTCCCGCCGGCTCATGCCGACCGCGACGATCAGCGCGTTGACCACGCTCAGCGGCGCGACGAGCGAATCGACAAAGCTCGCCATGTCGCTGCGCGCGAGCAGCAAATGGTCGGCCACGCGCGCCAGCGGCGACAGGTGCGAGTCGGTCAGCGCGATGACGCGCGCGCCGCGGTCGCGGGCGTACTGCATGGCGCTGAGCGTGCGCTTGGAGTAGCGCGGGAAGGACACGCCGAACAGCACGTCCCCCGGCCCGATGCGCAGCACCTGCTCAAAGATCTCGCTGACGCTGTTGGTGTGCACGAGCGTCACGTTTTCAAACAGGAGGTTGAAATAAAACCCAAGAAAACTTGCCAGCGCGCTCGACGAGCGCACGCCGACGATGTAAATGCGGCGGGCGCCGGTCAGCGCGTCCACCGCGCCCTGGAACGCCTCGCGGTCGATCTCGTCGAGCGTCATGCGGATCATATCCATATCCGCGTGCAGCACGGTCTGCAGCACGTCGCGCCCGCCCATGCGGTCGCTCGACACCTCCATGCGCTGCACCGAGGTCAGCTTGTTGCGGATCATCTCCTGCAGTGCGCGCTGCAGGTGGGGGTAGCCGTCGTACCCCAGCTCGGTCGCAAAGCGCACGACCGTGGATTCGCTCACGCCGACCGTCCGCCCCAGGCGGCTCGCGGTCATAAACGCCGCCTTATCGTAATGCTCCAGAATAAAACGCGCGATCTGCTTCTGGCCCTTGGAAAAGCCGGGCAGGTCGCTCTGGATCCGGTTGATCAGATCATTCATGTACCGTCTCTCCTGCATTCCTGTTTTACCGCTTCTATTGTAAGCGGTTTGCCGGTAAAATGCAAGATGTTTTGCATCAATCCTGCAATTTTGCAGCAACGCCTTGCAAATAGGCGACCTCGTCCGCCGTCAGCTCGCGCCATGCGCCGCTTTTGAGTCCGGGGTCGAGCGGCAGCGTGCCGACCGCCACGCGCTTGAGCCGGCGCACCTCCAGCCCGCACTGCTCGCACATTTTGCGGATCTGACGGTTGCGCCCCTCGTGGATGGTCAGGCGCAGCTTGGCACTGCCCTCGTCCTGCTCCAAAATGACGACCTTCGCCGGTCGGATTGCATAACCGTCGATCTCCATGGGCTGCGACAGGCGCGGGATGCGGTCGAGCGCGCCGCGCACGCGCACCTCGTAGGTCTTGTCCACCTCGTGGCTGGGATGGGTCAGCGCGTTGACCAGCGCGCCGTCGTTTGTGAGCAGCAGCAGGCCCTCGGAGTTGTAGTCCAGCCGGCCGACCGGCACCACGCGCGCGCCGCAGCCGCGCGTCAGGTCTGCGACCGTTTTGCGGCCGCGCTCGTCCTTCATGGTGGTCACATAGCCGCGCGGCTTGTACAGCATGAGGTATTTCTTCTCCTCGGACATGCCGACCGGCCGCCCGTCGATCTCGATCGTGTCCCGGCGGGCGTCCGCGCGGTCGCCCAGCGCCGCGGGATGGCCGTTGACCGTCACGCGGCCGTCCGTGATCCATTTCTCCGCCTCGCGCCGCGAGCACAGCCCGGCCTGCGCGAGGATCTTCTGCAGTCTCTCCTCCAAAGTTGTTCTCTCTCCTTGTTCTATGTCAATCCGTACCGAGGATGCGGTCCAGGATGCGCTCAGGCAGGCTTTTCTCCTCGGGCAGCAGCAGCGCCGCGCCGCCGTATACCAGCGCGCCGCGCGCGAGCACGGCGTCCCCGATGCGGTACTCGATCTGCCCGGCCTGCGCCGACTGCACCACGGGCGCATAGCAGATGCGGTCGCCGTAGCGCACGGTCTCCAGCTGCTCCCGCTCGCCGGGCAGCAGGCTGGCGGTGACCGCCGTTTGCGCCAGCAGGGGCACGCTGTCCACGTCCCCGCCGAACACGGACACCTCGGCGACGCGGCTGCCCGCCTCGCACAGCGTCACGGTCTCGTACTGCGCGAATGCGTCGTCGAGCAGCTGCGTATGGTCGTTCCAGTCATCCGGGTCGTTGAGCGTGACCGCGATCACCGTGCGGCCGTTCCGCTCGGCGGCCGACACCAGACAGCGCCCTGCGGCGCGGGTGTAGCCGGTCTTGACGCCGATCGCGCCCTCATACGAGGTGAGCAGGCGGTTGTGATTGGTCAGCGCGCGGCCGGCCGCCGTATATTCCCGCGTGGACACGATCTGCCGGAACACCGGATCGCGCAGCGCAGCGGCCGTGATCTGCGCGAGCTCGCGCGCAGTGGTGTAGTGCCCGTCCGCGGGCAGGCCGTTGGGGTTGACGAAGTGGGTATCGGTCAGTCCGAGCGAAGATGCCTTGTCGTTCATCTTCTGCATGAACGCATCGTAGCCGCCGCACTCGCCCGCAATGGCGACCGCGGCGTCGTTGCCCGAGGACAGCATCAGCCCGTACAGCGTGTCGCGCAGCGTGAGCGTCTCGCCCGCCTGCAGGTACATGGACGTGCCCTCGACCGCGGCATATTCCGGCTTTACCGTATACGTCCGGTCGAGGCTGCCCTCGCCCAGCGCCACGAGCGCGGTCATGATCTTGGTGGTCGAGGCCATGGGCAGGCGCTCGTCCGCGTTATGTTCAAACAGGACCGCGCCTGTGTCCGCGTCCATGACCACCGCGCTGCGCGCGCTCAGCGCGCCCGCCGCCGGTATGCACAGCGCAGCAAACAGCAGCGCGCAGCATAGCTTTTTCACGTTCGCATCCCTCCCCGCAAAACAAAACCTACTCAGCGGCCATGCGAGTAGGTTTTGCGGGAAGCTGCGGCATTATTCGTCGGTTTCCTCGGTCTCCGGGGCGGCAGGGGCTGCCTTTCCCTTGTAACCCTCCATGAAATTGGAAACCTTGTTGATCGCGCCCGGGATCATCTCGACCAGACGGTCGATCGTGGTGCACGCCTGCGCGTTGACGCCGAGGATGTTGGCGCTGCCGTCGCGCGTGATGATCAGGAAGCACACGGGCACTACGGTCACGCCCGCGCCGCCGCCGCCGCCAAAGGCCAGCGGGGCCTGCGCCGGGCCGGCATGCTTGGGCAGAAAATCGCTGCCGCCCGAAGCAAAGCCGAACGTCACCTTGGACACCGGGATGACGGTCGTGCCGTCCGCGGTGGTGATCGGCGTGCCGATGATGGTATCGACGTCGACCATTTCCTTGATCTTGGCCATGGTCTCGGTCATCAGGCTGCTGATGGGATGGTCATTCATGGTTCAATCGCCTCTTCTTTCTTGATCAGCCGTTTGTACAGTCTATATAATTCCCGGCCGTGCCGCAGCAGCACGGTGAGCAGCTGCAGCGGGCGCAGGGAACAATTAACGGTAAACGCCCACTCGGTGTGGTCCGCCTCGAAATCCGCGTCCACATCGACGTGGTAATCGTGCATATCAAAAGTATTCTCCAAAAACGGCACGAGCATGCCGGTCAGCGCCGCCGAAGTGCCCAGCAGCATGCCGGTCTCGGCCGCGTCGTCCGTGCCGATCAGCACGCGCACGCGCAGCCGGCTGATGCGCATTTTGTCCGCCAGCTCGCCCAGCAGGGTCATCGCCAGCGACGCCAGCTCGCGGACGTCCACCTCCTCCCGGTTGAGGGAGTAGCGGTATTTCGGCTTTTTGCGCCGCTTTTTCGGTTTTGGCTTGGCCTCGTCCCGCGGCGCGGCGGACGGGCGCCTGCGGCGCCGCGGCCAGACCGGCACGCGGAGCAGGCCCCAGCACGCCTCGACGCTGACCGCGCCGGTCGCGCCGACCGCTTCGACGCCCGTGCGCACGCAGAGCAGCGCGAGCCCGAGCAGCAGCGCCAGCGCGGCAAGGCCGGCCAGCACCGCCAGTATCCAGAGGATGACGCCCATCGTCCGATCACTCCGTTTCCGCCGGCGTGCCGTCCTGCGGCCGGCCGGGCGTGCTCTGCGCGTCCGCCGCGTCCGGCTTGCCCGTATCCATATCCAGCTTCAGCTGCTCGCTCTCCCCGAGCGCGGGCAGGGCGGGCAGATCGTCCAGACTGCTGACGCCGAACGTGCGCAGAAACTGCTCGGTCGTGCGGTACAGGATGGGGCGGCCAGGCACATCCAGACGGCCCGCCTCTTCGATCAGCCCCTTTTCCGCAAGGCCGGCCACCGTGCCGCCCGAATCGACGCCGCGCAGCTGGTCGATGAACGCGCGCGTCACCGGCTGGCGGTAGGCCACGATGGTGAGCACCTCGAGCGCCGCCGGGGACAGCGAGGGCGGCCGGCGCGACTCGGTCACGCGGCGCGCCGCGTCCGCGTACAGCGGCCGGGAGCAGAGCTGGAGCTTGTCCTCCAGCCGCAGCAGCATGAGCCCGCGGTTTTCAAAATCATATAAATTCTCCAGCGCGGCCGCGGCCTCCATCAGTTCCCCGCTCGAGACCTCCAGCGCGGCGGCCAGCCGCTCGACCGGCACTGCGTCGCCCGCGGCGAACAGCACGGCCTCCAGCCCGGCTTCCAGTTGGGTCATTCCGCGCCCTCCCCTTTTTCGTTTGTCAGTGTCAGTTCCATATCCTCTCCGTCGCCCTCCAGATGGATGCGGTGCGTTTTGGACAGCTCGAGCACGGCCAGAAAGGTCGCCACGATCTCCGAGCGGCTCTTCGCATCGTCAAACAGCCGCTTGAACGGCAGACGCACCTGACGGATGAACCGCCGCAGGATCGAGGTGATGCGCCCCTCGACCGGCGCGGGCTCGCGCCCGACGATGCCGGAAAACGCACTCGCCGGGGGCGGGACGCGCTGCTGCGCCCGGCGCAGCAGATTGCCCGCGGCGCGGAGCAGGTCGTTTACCGACTGGCGGTATTCCCGCGGGGCAGCGCCCAGATGCTCGGGCGGCTTGACGAAAATATCCCGGCCGATCTCGCCCTTTTCCCGGAAATAGCCCGCCGCCTCCTTGATGCGCTGGTATTCGAGCAGCATCTCGACCAGATTCGCGCGCGGGTCCTCTTCTTCCTCTTCCTCATGCCGCGGCAGCAGCATTTTGGACTTGATCAGCATCAGCTGCGCCGCCATCGCGACGAAATCGCCCGCCACGTCCAGATCCATCGCCTCGGCCTCATGCAGCACGGCGAGGTACTGGTCCAGAATGTCCGCGATCGGGATGTCGTAAATGCTGACCTTGTTCTTTGCGATCAGGTGCAGCAGCAGGTCGAGCGGACCGTCAAAATGTTCCAGATGAAACTCCATGCCGCCCACCTTATAAAATATGACTCATCAGCAGCGCCGCCCAGCTGAGGATCTCGCGCGCCACGCGCGACATGATGCCGTCCAGCCAGCCGCGCCACAGCGCAAAGACGAACAGCAGGATGATGAACGGCTGGTAGCGCTGCAGCCTGAGCGACCAGGAAAACGGCAGGTATGCGTCCAGCACGCGCGAGCCGTCCAGCGGGTGCACCGGGATCAGGTTGAACACGCCCAGACCGACCGACATGCTCGCCACAATGGCGAGGAATTCGCCCAGCACCTGCAGGAACGTGCTGTCCCCATACGCCCAGATCACGAAATACAGGCAGTAGGCGACAAACGCGGTGAGAAAATTGGCCGCAGGCCCGGCCAGCGCAGTGGCCGCCATGCCGGTGCGGCGGTTTTTGAAGTTCGAGATGTTGACCGGCACCGGCCGCGCCCAGCCGAAGCCGAACAGCAGCAGGCACAGAAAGCCGAACGGGTCGATGTGCGCCAGCGGCGACAGCGTCAGCCGTCCGGAATCGCGCGCCGTGCGGTCGCCCATCAGGTAGGCGGCGGCGCCGTGCGCCGCCTCATGGACGGACAGGCACAGCACGACCGCGGGCAGCGACAACGCCAGCGTGATCAGCGCGGCGCGCAGGTCGCCGCTGAGCAGAGTTCTCAAAAGCAAAGGGGTTTCTCCTCCTGTTCCGGCGCAGAAGCGCCGGGATGTGCTGCATCCCGCGCAGACGGGAGCAGTCTACTGCATATATGAAAGAATTATACCACAATCGGCGCAAATTGTCACCTGTTTCTTTGCCTTTGCGCGCGCCAGCCGCACGCCTGCGGCGCGGCGGCGGCCACATGACCGGATGCGTCTGCCCGCCGGCCTGTTAATTTCCCGAAAATATTTTGCCCGGCCGTGTTCAGAATCCGTCATGTCTTAACAGATTTTTAACAGGATTTCTGTTATACTATAAGTTAGACCATATCGGTGCGCCGGCAGCGCACCGTCCGAGGAGGGTGTTCCATGCCGCAGCAAAAGGAGAAGCGCCGGCTGTTTCCGGTCTCTCTGCGCGATTTTCTGATCTTTATCGGCATTTTTACCTGCGCAGTCGTGCTGTGCCTGCTGCTGAACCTGCTGGACAGCAGCGAGGGCTACGCCTCGCCGGTGTTCGTGCTCGCGGTGCTGCTGATCTCGCGCTTTACGAACGGATACCTGTTCGGCATTTTGGCCGCGGTGCTGGGCGTCGTCGCCATCAACTACATCTTCACCTTCCCCTACTGGGCGATCAACTTTACGCTGGCCGGCTATCCGCTCACCTTCCTGACCCTGCTGGTCATCTCGCTCGTCACCTGCACGATGACGACCAAGATCAAGGAGCAGGAGCGCCTGCGCGCCGAGGGGGAAAAGGAAAAGATCCGCGCCAACCTGCTGCGCTCGGTCTCGCATGACATCCGCACGCCGCTGACCTCGATCGTGGGCTCGATCTCCGCCGTGCTCGAAACGCCCGGCCTGTCCCACACCGAGCAGCAGGCCTTCCTCGAGGATGCGCGCGAGGAAGCCCAGTGGCTGGTGCGGCTGGTCGAAAACCTGCTGTCCATCACGCGCATCGGCGGGACGGGCGCGCCCCTTGCCACGCAGGAGGAAGCGGCCGAGGAGATTTTGGACGCGGCCGCGCGCAAATTCCGCAGGCGCTTCCCCGCGATACGGGTCGCGGTCTCCGTGCCGGACGAGCTGCTGCTCGTGCCGATGGACGCGATCCTGATCGAGCAGGTGCTGAGCAACCTGCTGGAAAACGCCGCCATCCACGGCGGAACGACCACCCGCATCGCGCTCTCGGTCCGCCGCGAGGGGCGCGAAGCGGTCTTTGCCGTACAGGATAACGGCAGCGGCATCCCCTCCGCCGTGTTCCCCCGCCTGTTTGACGGCACGCTCGGCCCCAGCGAAACGCCCGCGGGGGACGGCAAGCGCAACATGGGCCTCGGCCTTTCGGTGTGCATGGCGATCGTGCGTGCGCACGGGGGCACGATGGACGCAAAAAATCTGAGCGACGGCGCGGAATTCACCTTCCGCCTGCCGCTTTCCGAAAAGGAGCCTGTTTTGACATGAATATCCGCGAAAAAGTGCTGGTCGTCGAGGACGAAAAAGGCATTGCGCACTTCATTTCCACCATTTTAAGCTCCAACGGCTATGAGCCGCTGCAGGCCTCGACCGGCTCGGAGGCGATGACCATGATCTCCTCCCACTGTCCGGATCTGGTCATCCTCGACCTCGGCCTGCCCGATATGGACGGGCTGAACATCCTGCGCAGCCTGCGCGAATGGTCCAGCCTGCCGGTGGTCGTGGTGTCCGCCCGCTCGCATGAGCACGACAAGGTCGAGGCGCTCGACCTCGGCGCGGACGACTACCTGACCAAGCCCTTCGGCACCGCCGAGCTGCTCGCGCGCGTGCGCACGGCCATCCGCCACACGCGCACCACCTCGGACAACGACGAGATCGCCCAGCGCGGCACCTATACGGTGGGTGAGCTGACGATCGACTACAACAAACATCAGGTGCTCGTGCGCGGCGAAAATGTCCACCTGACGCTCAGCGAGTTCCGCATCGTGGCGCTGCTCGGCAAATACGCGGGCAAGGTGCTCACCTATGACTACATCATCAAGGAGCTGTGGGGCCCGCGCGCGGGCGGCAACAACCAGATCCTGCGCGTCAACATGGCAAACATCCGCCGCAAGATCGAGAAAAACCCCGCCGAGCCCGAATACCTGTTCACCGAGGTGGGCGTGGGCTACCGGCTGGCGGAGAAC